>NZ_KB850129.1:1498208-1798208 GCF_000369665.1 Acinetobacter sp. CIP 51.11 | reverse complement strand
ACTGGGAAGACAGTTCCAGTGCATCACCCAGAGTTTTGGCATGAATGATCAGCTGGCACATGATCGCAAACGTACCCAGACGGCGTTGCTGTTTGTCAAAGCCGACATGCTCGTCCTGGGTTACCATCCACAACATTTTAATAAAGCGGGTATATTGTTCAGGCGAAATACGCGCTTTGGGCTGATGCAGCAATTCTGCTTCAATCCCGACGTGAGACAATAAAGTATCGACATCCATGCCCAGACGCTTAACGCCAGATAAGGCTGCATTGACGAAGTGGATACTGATCGTATCACGACTCATGTTTAATCCTTCAGTCTCTTTAATGTTCACTAATAATTGACCTAAATGACGAAAAATAATAAAGCAATGGCAATTTACAAGAATACCTTTGCCATTTTCTTACATATTAGATTGCCGAAACTATCAAGGTAAATGGCTGAACATGACATTGTTTTTATGCATTTATGTGCCTAAGATGCTGAAAAAAGCAATATAAGTAGAGCAAATACTCCAATGTCATATGTATTAAAAGGATTGAAAATCCTAGATTTTTCTACACTTTTACCCGGCCCGTTTGCCACATTATATCTTGCTGATTTAGGTGCAGAAGTTGTGCATATTGAATCACCGACCCGACCGGACCTGTTGCGATTAATGCCACCCTTTGCCAATGGACAAGCCACTTCACAGAGTTATCTGAATCGAAACAAGCAATCGGTTGCACTGGATTTGAAAGATCCTGCAAATATCGAACTGGTCAAATCCAAGATTGCAGATTATGACATTGTGATTGAGCAATTCCGTCCTGGGGTGATGCAACGTCTAGGCTTAGATTATCAAACCTTAAGCGAAATTAATCCAAAATTGATTTACTGTTCCATTACCGGTTATGGCCAAACTGGCACATATAAAGATAAGGCAGGGCACGACATTAATTATCTGGCTTTATCCGGAATTGCCGGACACAGTGGCCGGATTGAAAATGGTCCACCTGCCTTGGGAATTCAGGTTGCCGATGTTGCGGGTGGTTCCATGCATGCTGTGATTGCGATTCTGGCTGCGGTGATTGAACGCCAACAAAGTGGCAAAGGACAATATATTGATATTTCCATGACCGATTGTGTGGTGACGATGAGCAATCTGGCGGCTTCTGCCAGTCTGGCCGGCAATCAGCATCAGCGACCGGAAGCCGGATATCTGAATGGCGGGACTTTTTACGACTATTATGAAACCCAGGATGGGCGTTATTTGTCAATTGGTAGTCTGGAACCACAATTTATGCAGGGGCTGGCACAGGCTTTAGAGCTGCCGATTCTTCTGGAAAAAGGCGCCTCTTATACCGCTGAAGATCATGCTGCGGTAAAACAAGCGATTCAGAATAAAATCAAGACCAAGTCATTAGCTGAATGGCAAATGCTGTTTGCAGCGCTGGATGTCTGTGTCGAACCGGTGCTCAGACTTGAAGAAGCTTTGTATTCTGATCTGGCCCAGCAGCGGGGATGGGTTGTACAGGTGCCACTCAAATCCAACAGTCAGCAGACCGAAGCACAACTGGCTTGTCCGATTAAATTTTCACGTTCCACGATACGTTATGAATTTGTAGGGCAGCAATTGGGAGAGAGCCAAAATTGGTAGAATTTTTAAAGTGTTAATAGAGTAGAGAACGAAAGTAGAGAAAATTTTTCCTATATGAAAATAAGTAATAATGATTGAAGAATTTAATCATTATTACTTTAAATTTAATTCAATGCTGTAAATACTGAGATCTGTGAAAATTTGGCAGGCTTATCAATAAAACCGCTATGAAATATGTATAAAAAGCATTTTATTGATAGGTTCAATCTCGCTATCCTTGCCGGCGATATAATAGAAACTACTAGCTGTACGCCATGTATTTATATACTGATTTCGATCAGCAACTGATTAATGAACGTGTTGCACAGTTCCGTGACCAAACGGAACGTTATTTAGCCGGTAAACTCACTGAAGATGAGTATCGTCCGCTTCGTCTGCAAAATGGTCTGTACGTACAGCGTTATGCGCCAATGTTACGTATTGCCGTGCCATATGGTTTGATGAACTCAAAACAACTTCGTAAAGTGGCTGATTTGGCAAAAGAATATGACCGTGGCTACGCGCATATTTCGACCCGTCAAAACATCCAGTTTAACTGGCCTGCACTAGAAAATGTGCCGGATATGCTGGCTGAACTGGCCACTGTGCAAATGCATGCGATTCAGACTTCAGGTAACTGTATCCGTAATACCACGACGGATCAGTATGCCGGTGTGGTTGCAGGCGAAATTGCCGATCCACGTCCGACTTGTGAATTGATCCGTCAATGGTCAACTTTCCATCCGGAATTTGCTTTCTTGCCACGTAAATTCAAGATTGCGGTATCTGCGCTTGAAGAAACTGACCGTGCAGCCACTGCATTCCACGATATCGGTGTGTATATCGTGCGTAATGAAGCAGGCGAAATGGGCTATAAAATCAAAGTCGGTGGTGGTCTCGGCCGTACGCCAGTGATTGGTAGCTTTATCCGTGAGTTCTTGCCGCGTGAAGACCTGATTGCTTATCTGGAAGCAGTCCTTCGTGTGTATAACTTGCATGGCCGTCGCGACAACAAATATAAAGCACGTATCAAGATTCTGGTAAAAGCTTTAACACCAGCAGTATTTGCCGAGAAAGTTGAAGCTGAATTTGAGCATACGATTAAAACACTGAAAATCGATGCAGACACTTTGGCAAAAATGGATGAGAACTTCACGCCATTCGATTACCAAGATTATGCAGATGAAGATTTCACTGAATTGTTCGCGCAATATCCGAAATTCAAACAGTGGTTCAACATCAATACCAATGCACATAAAGTGAAAGGTTATCGTATTGTGACGATTTCACTGAAACGTGCCGGGATTGCACCGGGTGATGTCAGCACGGAAGAAATGAACCTGATTGCAGACCTTGCCGATCAGTACACTTTCGGTGAGCTGCGTACCACGCATGAACAAAACATCTCACTGGTGGATGTACCGCAAAAAGATTTGTTCGCTGTATGGCAAACTCTTGAGCAAAATAACTTGGCACGTGCGCATATCGGTTTCTTGACCGACATCATCTGCTGCCCGGGTGGTGATTTCTGTTCATTGGCCAATGCGAAATCCATTCCGATTTCGGAAGCGATTTCACGCCGTTTTGATGACCTCGATACAATTTACAACTTAGGCAAACTGGATCTGAATATTTCAGGCTGTATGAATGCCTGTGGTCACCACCACGTTGGTAACATCGGTATTTTAGGTGTAGACAAAAAAGGCGCTGAGTTCTACCAGATTACGCTTGGTGGAAATGCGGATCATGATGCGTCGATTGGTGACATTCTTGGCCCATCATTTGCAGCCGAGGTCGTACCAGATATCGTAGAAGAAATTCTGAATACCTATCTTGACCTGCGTCAGGAAGGTGAAGAGTTTATCGATACTTATCGCCGTGTCGGCATTCAACCATTTAAGGAGCGTGCATATGCTTAATACCGCACTTCAAGTACTCTCTAAAGATGGCACGATTGCAGACAATACCTATCAATTGATGGGTGAAGATGGTGTTTTGCCTCAGGGTGATGTGGTATTAACTGTTGAACAGTTAGATCAAATTACCAATGTGACAGGCAAAAAAGCATTGTACTTAACTGTAGATGCTTCGCCTGAAACCAATGATTTTCCGCTCGATCAGCTCGATGCAATCTTTATTGAGTTTGCCGGTTTTAATGATGGCCGTGGTTATTCATTTGCAGCACTTCTTCGCCGTCAGGGTTTCCAGGGCGAACTGCGTGCTACTGGAGATGTATTCAAAGATGTACTGAATTACATGAAGCGTTCTGGTTTCGATACTTTTGTGATTAAAGAAGGTAAGGATATTCAGGAAGCTGCTGCTGGTTTGAATGATTTCAAAAATCCGTACCAGGCATCAACTGCGGTTGCACAAGCGCATTATCAAACAGGTGCTTGATAATCATTAAGTAACTGAAAAAGCTGGACTTGGGTTCAGCTTTTTTTATAATTAAAATAATATGATGATAAGAATTTAAATATGAATTGGACTGAATGGTTAAAAATTTTAAAAACAGATAAATTGATCGCATTGGTAATTGTGTTGGGAAGTCTCTCAATGCTTTACTTATCAGAAATAATAAAGGTCATTGATCTTCCGAATACTTGAAGGAATATATTTTTTTGTACAAGCATTTTTTGTGGATTATTTTTAATTTTAAGCTTAGTTGTTTCTTTGGGTAGGTATTTAAAAAAGATCTACATTAATAGAGACCGAGATATTACATACCTTGAATATGAATGTCTTGAATTTTTCTCAAAATTACCTAATCAAGGTCATGGTATAGATGATATTTCTGGTATAGATGAAACTGAAAAAAGATACTTATTGAGTACCTTAGTTGATAAAGGCTTAATAAGTTCGTATATAGACTACTATTCTTTGACTGATAAAGGTAGAAAGAAAATTTTAGAAGAACGAAAAAAGAAAAAGTTAAGTAAATAAATTAGTCGATTCGGTTTCGATACTTTCGTGATTAAAGAAGGTGAAGATATAACTGAAGCTGTTGCCGGTTTAAATGATTTCAAAAAACCGTACCAGGCATTGACTGCGGTTGCACAGGCACATTATCAAACAGGTGCTTAATCTCATTGATTAAGCTCAAGTTAAAAAGCCTCCAATGGAGGCTTTTAAGTTTGGAAGATTTACATGGCTTCAAGCTGACAATTCACCATCCATTTAATGCCAAACTGATCGGTAAGTGCACCGTAGAGTGCACCCCAGAATGTCTTTTCTAAAGGCATTTCAATTTGTGCATTCACAGATAAAGCATCAAATAAGCGTTTAGCTTTATGTTGTTCATGGGCATGCAAATTAATTGAAATATAGTGATTATTCCCTTTATTGAGAGCAGCATTATTTTCCGCACAAAATTGCTCAGTGGTATCAGATCCCATTAACTCCATAAATGCATTAATTGGTAATGATACATGCAGAATAAGATTTTTATCGGTTTCAGAAAGTGTACTGCCTTGTTCAGATGGCATTTCACCATAACGGGTAAGATTTGAAAATTCACCACCAAAAACAGATTTATAAAAATTAAAAGCTGCTTCGGTTTCACCCTGGAAATTAAGATAATGATTGAGTTGCATAGCGCACCTTTGTTGTTGTTTTTATGGTTCTAATTTAACAGGCTTAAACTAAATGTTAAGAATAAAAATATAAAAAAATGTAAGAATAAAAAATCCCTGCATGTGAAGGGATTTAAAATCCCCCTCCTTTGATAAAGGAGGGGTTAGGGGAGGATTATTTTTCAATTATAGCAATGCATCAATCTATCTCTTGCGCAGTAATACTGCTTACCTTTAGTAAAGGGAGACTTCTTTTAAAGTAATTCAATCGCCACAGCAGTTGCTTCACCACCACCGATACAGAGTGCAGCAATCCCTTTTCTGCCACCAGTACGTTTTAATGCATGGATCAAAGTCAGGATAATACGCGAACCGGTAGAACCCACAGGATGACCGAGTGCACATGCACCGCCGTTGATATTCACTTTTTCAGGATCAAGCTTGAAGTCATCCATAGGGCACATGGTCACCATGGCAAAAGCTTCATTAATTTCCCACAAATCAACATCTTGTGCATCCCAGCCGGTTTTATTTAAAACTTTTTGGATGGCACCCACTGGAGCAATAGTAAATTCTGAAGGATGTTGTGAATTTGATGCATAAGCGACAATCTTAGCCAATGGTTTTAAGCCTTTTGCTGCTGCGTTTTCACCCGAGGTAAGCACAAGGGCAGAGGCACCATCAGAAATTGAGCTGGCATTGGCCGCTGTAATCGTACCGTCTTTAGCAAATGCAGGGCGTAAGGTTGGAATCTTGTCGATATTGGCATTGAATGGTTGTTCATCTTTATCAACAACTACATCACCTTTACGCGTAGATACGGTAACTGGCACGATTTCATCGGCAAAGTAGCCTTCATTCACCGCTTTTTGTGCGCGTTCTAATGAACGAATCGCAAATGCATCCATTTGTTCACGGGTGTAGCCACGTGTATTTGCCATATCTTGTGCAAATGAACCCATCAAGCGACCGGTTTCAGCATCTTCCAAACCATCTAAGAACATATGGTCTTTAATTTCGCCATGGCCCATGCGGAAACCACCGCGCGCTTTGGGTAATATATATGGTGCATTGGTCATGGATTCCATACCACCGGCAACCACGATATCAGCAGAACCTGCTTTAATTATGTCAGCAGCCTGCATGACGGCTTTCATGCCTGAACCACATAATTTATTAATGGTCACAGCACCAGTAGAATCTGGAAGACCAGCTTGACGCATAGCTTGACGTGCAGGGCCTTGCTTTAAGCCTGCCGGAAGGACACAACCCATAATGACTTCTTCAATATCTGCTGGTTGCAGACCCGCACGGGCAATTGCTTCTTTAATGGTGACCGCACCCAGTTCGGGCGCAGTTGCACTTGCAAGGCTCCCCTGAAAGCCCCCCATGGCTGTACGTGCACCATTGACAATTACGATGTCAGTCATTGTTCTCTCTCCGTATGAGTTTTAATCAATTTTTCAGACTTAAGCAGTATATTGAAAAAAACTCAGGATTGAAGCGTTAATCGCAGCGAAGCATAAACTGGATAGTTCTGTTAGCAAGACGAGAGACTTTCGATCCGGATATGGCCCATTTTGCTGAGTATAATACGCTGTTGGCTAGAAAGATGGGTAGAACAATAATAGAAACTACCATTTGAACCAATCGGCAAGGCAGTGTGCGCTTGATAAGTGACACTCGGTAAACTCAAAGTTCCTCGCCAACTCAGGTTGCCGTATTTGAGGTTAAGTACATCAATATGTAAAATTTGTTCGTCTACATCCACTTGCCTATTTTTATTTTTATCGATAAAAACCAGCATGTTCTTGTTCCATTGATTGGCTTGGCAACTGAGAGAATCTTGGCTCGGGCAAATCACAATATTTTGATGAAACACTGCAGCCTGGCTGCGTGCATAGCGATTAATTTGAGATAATTTGATCGGAATATTTTTGGCTTCCTGTTTGGATCGATATTCATGGAAGTACGGTAGGGCGATACTGGCGACAATTGCAATTAATGCAATACAGATAATTAACTCAACAATAGTGAACGCTCTTGTTATTTTTTTATACATAGAGTTACCTGATTTATATATTATTTTTATGATAAAGATGTTATTAATTATACGTTTTTTATGCTTTATTGAGCGTGTAAATCAGTACTTACTTAAGTTTCAAGAAAGCTGTTAAAAATAATTGGCAATCACAATAGGTCATTCAGAATAAAAAATTGAGTAAAAAATTACTGAATTACAACGGAAATTGTAAGTAATTTTGTCAATAATTTACTTGATTAGATTAATCAAGCACTTGGAAAAATAAAAAAGTGTTTGTATGATGCCATGTGAATAGCTTAAGAATAATACTGGGGTAATAAAAAGCCTATCTCAGGATGGCCTATTACGGGCTTGAGCTTGAACAACAATTGTTATCTCTGGAGGATAAATCCATGAAAATGAGTCGTATTGCTTTAGCTATGCTTGTAGCTGCACCTTTTGCTGCTGCCAATGCAGGCGTAACTGTTACTCCGTTGATGTTAGGTTATACCTTCCAAGACACTCAGCACAACAATGGCGGTGACGATGGAGAGTTAACCACCTTTGGTCAAATGGAAGATGATTTATTTGTAGGTGCGGCGATTGGTGTTGAATTAACGCCATGGCTAGGTTTTGAAGCTGAATATAGCCAGGTTAAAGGCGATATGACTGATCTACCTGGTGCTGAATACAAAGGTCAGAATATTGCGGGTAACTTCTATGCAACTTCTGATGTATTCACTGGTAACTATGACAGCAAAGTGAAGCCATACATGCTTTTGGGTGCGGGTCACTACAAATATGAATTTGATGGTGCTGCAGATACTGCTATTGGTCGTGCAGGTCGTGGTCTTGAAGAAGAAGGTACTCTAGGTAACGCAGGTGTTGGTGCATTCTGGCATATCAACGATGCATTGGCGCTACGTACAGAAGCACGTGGTACTTACCACTTTGACGAAAAATTCTGGAACTATACAGCACTTGCTGGTCTTAACGTAGTTCTAGGCGGTCGTTTGAAGCCAGCTGCTCCAGTGGTAGAAGTTGCTCCAGTTGAGCCAGTAACTCCGGTTGCTCCAGCTCCACAAGAGTTGACTGAAGACCTGAACATGGAACTTCGTGTGTTCTTTGATACCAACAAATCAAACATCAAAGATCAATACAAACCAGAAATCGCGAAAGTTGCTGAGAAGTTAGTTGAATATCCAAACGCTACTGCTCGCATCGAAGGTCACACTGATAACACTGGTCCACGTGCATTGAACGAACGTTTATCTCTAGCGCGTGCTAACTCTGTTAAATCTTCACTTGTGAACGAATACAACGTAGATGCATCTCGTTTGTCTACTCAAGGTTTCGCTTGGGATCAACCGATTGCTGACAACAACACTAAAGAAGGTCGTGCTATGAACCGTCGTGTATTCGCGACGATTACTGGTAGCCGTACTGTTTTAGCTGAACAACCAGTTGTAGAACAACCAGCTCAATAATTCGTTATTGAATGCTAGTTAAAAAAAGCGGCTCTTCGGAGTCGCTTTTTTTATGTCTGTACTTTGACTACACTTAGCTCGTTAAGATGTCGTTGAGTAAAAATATGAGTGTCGAAATTCCTGAAGACTTGCAAAATCTGGAAGCCAATGGTGGAGTTTTTGCAATATGGATGATTTTTCATCATTATGGAATTGATTTGAATATTCCTGATTTAACTCAGCTCTGTCAACATGACCCTGAAATGGGAAGCTCCAGCATCGCACTTGCGGTTGCTTTAAAAACACTTGGTCTGGATGTCGATTTTTATACTGAACATGATGCAGATAAACAGCCAATTGAAGTCGATTTCTATCAACAAGCTCATCGCTTAAATATTCCTGTTACAGAGCAGCCATTGTCGTATGCAGAAATTCAGGAAAATGTAGAAGCAGGCTGTTTTGTGATTGTATTTTACGATACCCTAGAAGGTGTGGGTAATCATTCATTAGTTTATGCAATCGATGAAAATGAAATCAGCTTCTTTGATAGCTTTGAGGCAATGCCGGCGCATGTGTTTGAGCAGCAACGTCGAGTAGACGGAATTTGCCAGCAAGCGATTGTGATTGATGACCGTAACTTTGTAATGCGAAATAGCTAAAATAAAGAGATTAAAAAAGCAGTCCTGAGACTGCTTTTTCATTATTGGCTGGGTTATTCCTGATCAAGTTTCATCGGCTGCACATCCATCTCTTGATAAGAGACCAGTTTGGTTTTTTTCTTCCATTTGTATCCGAACCAGATGGCCAGGAATAGCGGAATACTGATATAGGTCGATAGCACACCCATCCATTGACCGGCCAAAACATCCTGATAGTTCTGTCCAAGGACGACAATCGCACACAGGATAAACGCAAACCAAGGGGCGAAAGGAAAGAATTTAGCGCGATAAGCCAGATCTTCCAGTTTATAACCTTGAGCCAAATAACCTTTGCGGAAGCGGTAATGCGAAATTGCAATCCCGAGCCAGACAATAAAGCCACACATCCCTGACATGTTTAGCAGCCAGTTAAAGACTTCCTGTTCACCAAAGAAAGTAGTCAGGAAGCATAGAGCTGCGATCGCCGTAGTGGCATAGAGTGCATTCATTGGCACACCACGCGGGTCCAGACGCGCAAACATTTTAGGTGCACTGCCTTTACGCGACATATCAAACAGCATACGGGTAGATGAATACATGCCAGAATTACCCGCAGATAGAATAGCGGTCAGGATCACTGCATTCATGATACTGGCGGCAAAGGCAAAACCGGCTTTTTCATACAATAAGGTGAATGGCGAAAGCGCAATATTATCTGTTGCAGCGGCCTGTAATAAACGTGGATCATTATAGGCAATCAAGGTGCCGATAATGAAAATACACACAATATAAAACAACAGGATACGCCAGAAAATCTGTTTAATAGCTACCGGAATGGTTTTCTTTGGATCTTTCGATTCACCTGCCGCCACACCGACCATTTCGGTACCCTGGAAGGAGAATCCGGCAATCATCGCCACGCCAATTAATGCCTGGAAACCACCGACAAAGGGTGCATCACCAATGCTCCAGTTGGCAAATGCTTCCGCACCCGGGGTGAGCATGATCTTCACGATCATCCAGATTCCGATGATGATAAAGGCAATGATCGCGAGAACTTTCACCAGAGAAAAGAAAAATTCAGATTCGCCAAAGCCTTTTACCGTCAGGGCATTAATCCCGAAAATAATCGCAAGGAAAATGGCGCTCCAGTACACGCCCGGTATATCGGGAAACCAGAATTTCATAATGAACTGAACGGCAACCAGCTCAAAAGCTACGGTAATGGCCCAGTTGTACCAGTAGTTCCAGCCCAGAGCGAAACCAAAACCACCCTCGACATATTTAGTGCCGTAAGTGAAGAATGCACCTGAGGTCGGGTTATGTGTGGCAAGCTCGCCTAGACTGGTCATCAAGAAATAAATCATGATCCCAATCAGTACATATGCAAGTAGTGCACCGCCTGGTCCAGCGTTGGCAATGGTCGCCCCTGAGGCCAGGAATAGACCTGTACCAATTGATCCGCCAATGGCGATCATATTCAGATGACGAGCACCCAGCTTACGCTGCAGCTGCATCGTGTTTTGCGTTTCGCTCATCATGATTCCTTAACATTTTTTTGAGTGCTGGCGAAGAGCACTTTAAAGCCTTGTTGATCCGCTTTCACTGTGCAGCGACCAAAGTTTTGTTCAATCAGGGTCGGGTAGTTCAAGAAACGGTTGGCCACGATCCAAAGCTCGCCGCCCGATTTTAAATGACGACGTGAGGTTTTACACAAGGTTTCGCTTGCCGTGTAATCAGTTTCGATTCCCATATGAAAAGGCGGATTACTGACAATAGCATGTAGGAACAAGGGTGCATCCTCAATGCCTTTAACCGCTTTGATTTCAATCTGTTCAGGAATGAGCTGGTTTTCTTCAAAGGTCATTTGTGTGGAGGCTAGCGCAAAGGCATCGACATCCATGGCAAAAATCCGGTTTTTCGGATTCAACTTTGCCAGATACGCACTAATTACACCTGCGCCACAACCAAAGTCGGCAATCTTACCTGAAGTAACTTGTGACAAATAAGGTAATAGGGTGGCAGTTCCTACATCCAAACGGTTTTGACTAAAGACGCCTGGAAGTGCACAAATATTCAGGTCGCCATTTGGTGTCGATACGGTATAACGCTGTGCCCAGTCTGCAAGTGCTTTTTTCTCGACCGTATGTTCTAGAACCAATTGCCAAAGCTGGCAATGACGCGCGCTGTCAAGTTTGAGTGTTTTACCAAAAGGCTGCAACTGTTTGGCTGCGCGTTCTATCCCACCTTTCTTTTCACCGACCAGGAAAATACTGCTGCCCGGTTTAAGCTGCGCTGCCACGGTGTGCAGTAAATAATTCAGCAGTTCTTTAGACTTGGGTACAAAAATAACCGCCTGATCAAACTCAGCTTCAGGCATCTCCGCACCAAAATGCACATCTGCTTGTTGTGACTGGAAATATTGAAAATCGTTAAAATTCCATGTCCAGACAGCGGGATTGATAGAGGCATCGAATTCAGCGAGCAGATCATCTGTTGGTGCATTAATCAGTAAGATGCGACCCGACAAAAAATCATATTGTCTTAATAAAACTTCGCTTTTAGGATCCATAGGTATCTCTCCAATATAAAGAACACTGCCTAAGCCTGACCTAGACAGTGTTCTTTGGACATGAAATTACTTCTTTGTTTCAGGAAGTACAACATTAAGAATAAGGGCCGCGATACCACCAGTGGCAACGCCTGAGCTAAAGATATTACGGAATAACTCAGGAAGATGCTCAAGAATTTGTGGAACTTGTGCAACACCTAAACCCAGTGCCAGTGAAATCGCAATAATCAGCAAGGCGCGACGGTCCAGATGGACACCAGACAGAATGTTAATGCCAGAGGCTGCGACTGCACCAAACATCACCATCACTGCACCACCCAGTACCGCTTGCGGAACGGCCTGAATAATACCAGCAACTGCAGGCAGTAAACCAAGAATAACTAGCAAAGCAGCAATCCAGATGCCGACATAACGACTTGCTACGCCCGTCAACTGAATCACACCATTGTTCTGTGCAAATACGGAACTCGGGAAGGTGTTAAAAATACCGGCAAGGAATGAATTCGCGCCATTTACCAGTACACCGCCTTTAATGCGCTGCATCCATTTTGGACCATCAACTGGCTGGTTGGAAAGCTTTGAAGTCGCTGTGATATCACCAATCGCTTCTAAAGACGTCACCAGATAAATGAATGCCATCGGAATAAACAGGCTCCAGGAGAAGCTTAAACCGAAATGCATTGGTGTTGGAATCTGTATCAATGGTGCATCTTTTAGACCAGAGAAATCCAGATGGCCCATAAAGCCTGCCAGAACATAACCACAGATCAGGGCGATCAAAATGGCAGAACTTTTTACCCAGGTAATCCGGATGCGGTTCAGGATAATGATCAACGCCAAGACGGTACAAGACATGATCAGGTTGTCAGCATTGGCAAAAGTTTTATCGCTCATGGCCTGATAACCACCGCCCATACTGATTAAACCTTCTTTAATTAAGGTCAAACCAATCAGCAGCACGACAATCCCGGTCACCAGCGGTGTAATCAGTTTTTTGATCCAAGGCAGAATTTGTGACACGCCCATTTCAATAAATGCACCTGCAATCACCACACCAAAAATAGAAGCCATGACTGCTTCTACAGGTGTGCCTGCAGCCACCATGGCTGAACCAATACCAATAATTGGACCGATGAAGTTAAAGCTGGTTCCTTGGACAATCAGCAGACCGGCACCAAATGGCCCCACTTTTTTAGACTGTAAAAAAGTCGCGATACCCGAGATCACCAAGGACATGGACAAAATCATGTTGGTGTCTTCTTTGGAAACACCAAGCGCCAAACAAATCAGCAGGCCAGGGGTCACAATCGGGACAATAATTGCCAGTAAGTGCTGGAATGCAGCTAAAAAAGCAATCAGTGGTTTTGGTCGATCTTCCAGACCATATACCAGGTCGAGTTGATCTTTAGAAGGAGGAGATTGATTAAAATCAGACATGTGTCAATGCAAATTGAGGCTGGGTGGCGCTATTCTAATCGAGTTACACGTCTTTACAAAATCAAAAAATCCCCAACGGAGCAAAAAAAGTTGAGGAGTGTGGTTACAGTGACTATAAAAGTTTTGTATTTTTCTGTATAATTTGCCCTCAAATTACATACGCATTGAATTTACATGTCAGATATTAAAACTCTCCGTAACATCGCCATTATTGCGCACGTCGATCATGGTAAAACCACTCTTGTAGACAAACTTTTGCAACAATCAGGTGCTCTCGGTGATCGCGCGGGTGAGATCGAGCGTGTCATGGATTCTGGCGCTATTGAAAGCGAACGTGGTATTACCATTCTTGCAAAAAACACTGCAATCAAATGGTTAGATGAACGTACCAATACTGAATACCGCATTAACATCGTGGACACCCCGGGACACGCCGATTTCGGTGGTGAAGTTGAACGTGTAATGTCGATGGTTGACTGCGTACTTCTTCTTGTAGACTCACAAGAAGGCCCAATGCCACAAACTCGTTTCGTAACGCAAAAAGCGTTCGCACGTGGTTTGAAACCAATCGTGATTATTAACAAAGTCGACAAGCCAAGCGCGCGTCCAGACTGGGTAATTGACCAAGTATTTGATTTGTTCGATAACTTGGGTGCTTCTGACGAACAGTTAGACTTCCCAGTTGTTTATGCTTCAGGCCTTCGTGGTGTTGCTGGTCCTTCTCCAGAAGAACTTGCTGAAGACATGACTCCGTTGTTCCAAACGATCGTAGACATCGTTGAACCACCAGCAGTTGATGTTGATGGTCCATTCCAAATGCAGGTATCTTCACTTGACTATAACAGCTTCGTAGGCGTTATCGGTATTGGTCGTATCCAGCGCGGTTCAGTGAAATTAAACACACAAGTGACTGTAATCGATAAAGATGGCAAAACACGTAACGGCCGTATCTTAAAAATCATGGGTTATCATGGTCTAGATCGCGTTGACGTTGAAGAAGCTTCTGCAGGCGATATCGTTTGTGTAACGGGTATCGATGCACTCAACATTTCTGACACAATTTGTGATCCGAAAAATGTTGAAGCTTTACCTCCATTATCTGTAGATGAACCTACAGTATCGATGACATTCCAGGTAAACAACTCACCGTTTGCTGGTAAAGAAGGTAAGTTCGTAACTTCACGTAATATCCGTGAACGTCTAGATCGTGAATTGATTCACAACGTAGCATTACGTGTTGAAGATACTGACAGCCCAGACCGTTTCAAAGTATCTGGTCGTGGTGAACTTCATCTTTCAGTTCTGATTGAAAACATGCGTCGTGAAGGCTTCGAAATGGGCGTATCGCGTCCGCAAGTAATCATCAAAGAAATTGATGGTGAAAAACAAGAGCCATACGAAAACGTTACTTTTGACGTTGAAGAACAGCACCAAGGCGCTGTAATGGAACAAATGGGTCACCGGAAAGGCGAAATGACCAATATGGAAGTTGACGGTAAAGGCCGTATCCGTATTGAAGCAACTGTTCCTTCACGCGGTCTGATTGGTTTCCGTTCTGAATTCCTGACCATGACTTCTGGTACAGGGATCATGACGTCTAGCTTCTCGCACTACGGTCCAATGAAGCAAGGTACTGTTGCAAAACGTCAAAACGGTGTACTGATTTCTATGGTTCAAGGTACTTGCTTGGGCTATGCACTGTTCACACTTCAGGACCGTGGTCGTCTATTCGCGAAACCACAGTTAGAAGTTTATGAAGGTATGATCATCGGTATTAACTCTCGTTCAGACGACATGACAGTTAACCCGACTAAAGCAAAACAGTTAACCAACGTACGTGCTTCTGGTACTGATGATGCGTTAACGCTGGTTCCTGCAATTGAATATACACTTGAGCAAGCGCTTGAGTTTATTGAAGATGATGAACTAGTAGAAGTAACACCTAAGTCAATCCGTATCCGTAAGCGTTTCTTGACTGAAAACGAACGTAAACGTAACCGTTCAGGTAAATAATCGCTAGATTATTTCGGGTTTTCAAAAACCGTAATCTTTTCGAAGATTACGGTTTTTTTTATATTTAAGCGATGCTCACATTGCAATTTACTAAAACGCATTAAATTAAGTCAAAATTAAAAGTATTTACTCAGGTATAATTTGACCCAAAACTTGAAAATAAAATATGGGAGCAGTTATGAGTATTATTCAAGAATTTAAAGAGTTTGCGATCAAAGGCAATATGATGGATCTGGCGATTGGTGTCATCATCGGTGGCGCTTTTAGCAAGATCATCGACTCATTGGTGAAAGACATCATTATGCCTTTAATTACCGTGATTACCGGTGGTGGCGTCGATTTTACGCAAAAATTCTTTATCTTGGGAAGAAACCCAGACAATTTACAATCTCTGGATGCTTTGACTAAGGCGGGTGTGAATGTACTGACTTACGGTAACTTTTTAACGATTTTAATTAATTTCTTAATCTTGGCTTGGGTCGTATTTTTATTAGTGAAGTTCATGAACCGTTTACGTAAACAAGAAGGCCCAGTCGAGGAAACTCCGACCACCCCAGCCGATATTGAATTGCTGCGTGAAATTCGTGATGAATTGAAAAAGCGTCCACCTCAAGTCTAATGTTTCTAATCCCCCTAAATCCCCCTTTTATAAAGGGGGGGAACTCCTCCCTTTGTCAAAGGGAGGTAAGGAGGGATTTATAAATACTAAAAATCCATCCGAAATTTGATTTCGACCAAATGAAAACCAAACTGGCTTTTGACCGGACCATGTAATACACGTTCTGCTGCAGTAAATACGAGTTTATCAATCACTGGAACCAGTTGACCTTTCTTTACTTCACCTAGCTCACCGCCACGTTTGGCAGAATTACAGGTTGAATACTGTTTGGCGATTTTATTGAAGTCGGCGCCACTTAAAATCTTCTTTTTAAGCTGTTCAGCAGTTTCTCTATCTTTGACCAGAATATGACGCACAATGGCTGTTTTCATGACTTTTTCCCTCGTACAGTTGCCACTTTTTTGACAGGGAGCTGAATCTTTTTCAAAGGTTGGCATTCAGGACAAAAAACTGAAGCCCGTTGTCCCAATTTAATATTTTCAAGCGTGGTCTCGCAGTTCACACACATTTCACCGGCACGGCCATAAGCCAGCAGGGTTTGCTGAAAATAGCCATTTTCGCCCATGGCATTGGTGTAGTCTCTTAAGGTTGAACCACCCAGATCAATCGCCTGTTTCAAGATGCGCTTGATTTCCAGTACTAAGTTTTCAATCTGCTCAAAACTCAATGTAGAGGCAGGTTGTGCAGGATGAATCCCCAGATTAAACAGACTTTCGGTCGCATAAATATTGCCTACGCCCACCACCACATGGTTATCCATAATTGCAACTTTGGTGCCAATATTTTTATTCTTCAATTTTTCAAATAAATACTCGGCATTAAAGTTCTCGCTTAAGGGTTCTGGCCCCAGCGTGTCAATCAATTTGCTTTGTGATTGTGCATCTAGCCAAAGAATGCAGCCAAAACGGCGAGGGTCATGATAACGTAGTTCGATATCTTCAAACTGAATGATCAGATGGTCATGTTTGCGTAATTCTTCATTGCCATCGCATAGACGGAAACTCCCCGACATTCCCAAATGCCAGAGCATGGTGTCGTGTTCAAACTCTGCCAGAATATATTTAGAACGGCGAGTGAGATTCAGTAATTTTTGCCCCACCAGCTTTTCTATATTTTCTGGAATGGGCCAGCGCAAACTTGACTGACGCACTTCAACACGTTGGACGCGTTGTTCCAATAAGGGTAATAAACTGGTTTTGGTGGTTTCAACTTCTGGTAATTCAGGCATAACGCATCAGTGGCGAGGGAGATGCAGCTAATATTGGGTGAATTGGCCGGGATTGCAAGCGTTAATCTGGGCGAAATCGCTGGAAAATGACTGGGTATTTCATATTTATTTAAGCTGTAATTGTTTAAAGAATAAACTAGGTTTCTATTTTTTTATAACAAATTTTCTTGGGAGTAAATCGAATAGAAAATATCAATAAATTATAAGTTAATGAAAAATATATAAATAATTTGAAATTGTTAAAATAAAAATTATATTTTTATGTTTAAGGCATAACTAAAAGTTTAATGAGTAATAAAAAAAATGCTGGGAATTTATATGAAAAGTTATGTAAATTCATGCACCTAATAGCAATTTAAAAACCTTGCTTGTTTTTCTCTCCGAATGTTTAGGTTTTACATGAAATATTTAGGTCTAGCTCTATTGCCTTTAATGGCTGCCATGACAACCGCTCAAGCGGAATCTGCATTTGATCCACAAGGTCAATATTTACTGGGTGACTGGAATGGTCAACGTACAGAACTGGCCCAACAGGGAATTAAATTTGAAGCCAATCTGTTAACCGATACCGCCTATCTTGCTGATGGTGGTCGTAATGAGGGCGCAGATCCATTAACTTCTGCCCAATTATGGCTAGGTACTCAACTGGACATGGAAAAGCTGGCAGGATGGAATGGCGTCACCGTACGTGCCGTGATGAGTGCACGTCAGGGTCAAAGTACCTCTGTCCGTGACTTGCAGGATCCTAGTGCACCGCAACTGGCCAATGTACAAGGTACTTTCGGACGTGGTAATCAGGATAGCCGTCTGAGCGAGCTGTCTATTGAAAAGAATTATAAAGAGCAGGGACTCAGTATTAAGGCGGGTCGTCTTGGTCTGGGCATGGACTTTAATGTCATGGCTTGTGATTTTGCCAGTACTGCATTTTGTGCAGCGCAAATGGGAAAATGGCAGGGCAATATCTGGATGAATATGCCTGTAGCACAATGGGGTGCGCGCGTGAAGCAGCAACTCAATCCTGAACTTGCGGTACAAGTCGGTGTGTATGAGTTTAATCCAGACAATGGTAATGGCGCTAAAGAAAGTCAGGGCTGGAGTCTGGATACCGACCATGCCGATGGCGTGACGATTCCGGCAGAAGTAATCTGGACACCGAAATCATGGGTGAATGGCCTGCCAGGCAGCTACCGTGTCGGCGGGATGTACAATACGGCCGATGATGTTGCCAACCAAAAAGATATTGCCAATCCTACTGATGCCAAAAACCGTACCTTTGCTGGTTGGTTAGCTGTAGAACAACAGTTAACGTCTACAGGTCAGAGCCGTCAGGGGTTGCATTCATTTGCCAACTTTACCTGGCATGACCGCGATACTAATAAAGTAGATAATTCACAACAAATCGGTGTGAAATATATCGGTCTGGCGGACAACCAGCCGAATGATATTTTAGGTTTGGCAGTAAACCGTGTGCATGTGAATGATCGTTTTGCGGATTCACGAGCAGCTTTCAATGCTGATGCAGAATACAATATTGAACTGAACTATAGCTATAACGCAACAAATTGGCTGATGCTGCGTCCAAACCTGCAATATGTCATTAATCCAGGTTCAAGCAACAATGTGGATGATGCACTGGTACTCGGTTTGACTACACGAATCATCTTCTAAAGTTTGATCGTTCACGTTATAACTAAACAGGCTCTTGGGAGCCTGTTTTTATTTTTAGAGTGAAACTGGGCAATAAAAAGAGGAAATACAGCGTGGCATTACTATTTCAACCTATTCAATTTGGATCACTGCAACTTCAAAATAAAATCGTAATTGCGCCGATGTGTCAGTACTCCGCAACAGAGCAGGGAGAAATTACCTATTGGCACGAGCAGCAATGGGCCAACTATGCCTTATCGGGTGCAGGTTTATGTATCGTCGAAGCGACTGCAGTACAGCCAGAAGGCCGGATCAGTTATGCCGATCTGGGTTTGTGGAATGACGAACAGGCGAAGCAGATCAAGACCTTACTGGAAAAAGTTAAATCCATTTCCCCGATGCCTTTTGCCATTCAGCTCGCACATGCTGGACGTAAAGCTTCAACAGATAAACCATGGGCAGGTAAAGGTCAGTTTAAGCCGAATGAAGCACATGGCTGGCAAACTGTTTCTGCCAGTGATATTCCTTTTCAGGCCGATGAACATCCACCTAAAGCCTTAAGCCAGTCGGAAATTGAGCAGGTCATTGCTGACTTTGCAAAAAGTGCCAAACGTGCAGTTGAGGCCGGTTTTGACCTGATTGAGCTGCATGCAGCGCATGGTTATTTACTGCATCAGTTCATGTCACCGCTTTCCAATAAACGTGATGATCAGTATGGCGGTTCACTGGAGAACCGGATTCGCCTGACTCTGGAAGTATTACAAGCCATGAAGGCGGCGGTTCCAGAAGGTTATCCAATTGGAGTGCGTATTTCAGCCAGCGACTGGATGGATCAGCCAGATAGCTGGACTATTGATTCTTCAATTGAATTGTCCAAAGCACTGGAAGCTGTAGGTGCTGCCTATATTCATATTTCCAGTGCCGGCTTACATGCCAAACAGAACATTGATGTGAAGCCGAATTATCAGGTGCCTTTTGCAGATGCAATCAAGAAAGTCGTGAATATTCCTGTGATCGCTGTAGGGTTGATTACCGAAGCTAAGCAGGCAGAAGATATTTTACAAAAGGGCCGAGCAGACGCTATCGCATTGGCTCGTGCCATTCTCTATGATCCACATTGGCCTTGGCATGCAGCGGTAGCACTTGAGGAAAAAATCAAGATTTCACCGCAATATCTGCGCTGTGCACCGCATGGTTTGAATCACCTGTTTGAGCCTTTTTAACACTGCTTTAGTCTCAGAAATTCTTATAATGGAATATCACTGGCAAGAGGATACTGCATTATGATTTTTGCGGTCATTGTGCCCATATTTTTATTATTGGCACTGGGTTATCTGACTGTAAAGAGTCAAGTGTTAAGCAAAGAGCAGGTGGGGACGGTCGGTGCTTTTGTGATTAAAGTAGCCTTGCCCTTGCTGTTCTTTCAGTCCCTTGCCTCCAAAGACCTGCATGAAATCTGGTATTTTGAATACTTTGCCGTGTATAGCAGCGTGACCTTACTGCTTTATGGCAGCGGTTTCTGGATCATGCGCCGTCATTTTCAGAATACGCATTCGCAAAGTGCAGTGCTGTCGCTGGGCGCTGCAATGTCGAATACTGGCCTGATTGGTACGGCTGTGCTCAGTTTATTGATCGGGCAACAGGCGATGACTTATACCTCTTTGGTGGTGATCATCGAAAGCGTACTGTTGATTCCACTGGTGCTGGTCATGGCGGCGCTGGGCACACAACATCAGGCAAATCTCGGCGCCATTCTGAAAAGTGTACTGCTGACTTTGCTAAAGAATCCCTTATTTATGGGGGTAATGCTCGGCATGGCCTGTGCAGTTTTTCAGATTAGAATTCCAGTCTATCTCGATCAGGTCTTTGCCTTGATTGGTCAGACAGCCTCACCATTGGCCTTGTTTGCCATTGGCGGTGGGATCGTGGGAATGAGCCTGAAATATGTCAATCTGCAAAGTTTCTATCTGGTATTTTCCAACAATATCATGATGCCGTTATTGATGTATCTGGGGCTGAGCCAGTTGACGGACTTAAATGAGGAAATGGTCCGTGTCGGTACGCTAATTGCAGCTTTGCCGATGCCAACGATTTTTGGCATGTTGGGACAGGCGTATGGTCTGAATGATCGAACTTTAACGCCATTGTTGATGAGTACCATTGCCGGTTTTATCGTGACCAGTGGCTTAATTGCCTTGTGGTGGGGATAACCTTTTAGAAGATGGATGCTCTACCACAAAAAAAGCCCCAAATTGCATGGGGCTTTTTATATATTAATTTTGTGGAATTAACTTAACTTTTCTTCGCAGGTGCTTTTTTCTGCTCAGCCAGCATTTTGTCTACCGCTGCCAAAGACTCTTTGGCCTGTGGAACATTTTGCTGCGCCAGTGCGGCAAAGATTTTCTTCGCTTCTGGCAGGTTTTGCGGAACAATACTGCCATTGGCAAACATATTACCTACTGCCATCAGCGCTGGAATATAACCTTTTTTGGCCAGTTCCTGAATGCTGCTTAGGCCTTGCTGAATCGGTTTTTCATCTTTTTTTTTGAAACCGCTGCTGATGTCATATAAGGCTTTGGCATGAATGGCCTGCATATTACCTTTGCTGATCAACGGTTGCAGCTTTTGCAGTCCGGCTTTATTCGATGCTGCTGTGTTTTCGGAAAACAGCAGTATGGCCAGATCAATGCTGGCATCATCAAACTTGGCTGCCGAAGCGCGTTCCAGATGCTGTTTGGCTTTGGTCAAATCCTGTTTGAGTCCGAGTGTGCCAGCTGCATAATTTTTACCCAATACATAATTGGCCACCGGATAGCCTTTGCTGGCTGCCTGCTCATAAAGCTGAATGGCTTTTTTCTCGTCCTTGGTTGTACCTTGGCCGGTCTGGGTCAAATAGCCTAAGTTATATAAAGCTTGGGCATTTCCCTGACGGGCCAATTGATTCAAAGCGTCATAGGCACCTTTAAAATTATTGGCTTTGACCATGGCCTCAACTTTTTCGAATTGGGGGTCGACTTGATCTTTTACGGTATTTGCCAGAGCGAATTGCGCAGAAACGGCGAGAACTGCAGCGAGTACTAATTTTTTCATGGTTCCTATAACCTTATTATTGCTGGCACCTTATTCCTTGGTGCGGTTTTAATCATTTTCACTTACATCATAAAAGGATTTTGTGCTTTGTAAATATACAATTTGTCACTAAATACAAATCATCGAAACACAATACACCGATTAAATCGATGCATGATTCGGACAGGTTTCTGATCAATCCTGCAGATATCAAAAGGATTACTTTGCTTCAGCCGACTTCTCTGTTTAAATCTCGGTTTGAATCAGACTCCCAGGATTTCACCATGTTTGTCAAAACCATTAAACGTCACTATGACAGAATCAATGCTGATGAATCGATTGCCGATGAAGACAAGATTGATGCGCTGCTGATGAAACTTGGGGCAGAGTTTTTGATGAGTCAGGAAGACCGGGTATATGTCTTTCAAAAAGGTGAACTCACGGCAAAGTTTGATGCCAAACATGCGCGGGCCTATCATTTCAAAGATTATGTGGTAAAAGACATGAACAAGCTGTTTCATGGTTTCTAAAACAAAAAAGCCAAGAATTTCATCTTGGCTTTTTTATATGGGTGGAACCTGAGTTATTGCGGACGCGCCACATCACCACTTAAGGCTTCAGGAAGTTCCAGAACTTCTAGACCTAGCTCGGTCAATGCTTCAGGTTTTGCCACGACTAGCGCTTTATAACCATCCTCAATCGCGATGCTATTGACGATTTCAACATCATTATTCAGTTTGGTCGCAACATCAGGCGCGGCACCTGTGCCTTGAACCAGATGTAACCAGTGTTTTGGCTTGGCTTTAAACCATAAACGCGCAATCACTTCCTGACCCAGGTAGCAACCCTTGTCGTAGTGAATGCCTTCGCGTTGATGCAAACGTAATTCTTGTGGTTGAAACAGGGTGGCAGTCGCAGCCTGAATCCAGGCCTGACCTGATTCAATGGCTTGCTGTTCCCACATCGTCACATCGGTTTCAGTCGCCACAAAGTCAGTATGAATACCATTGATGACTGGATAAACCGGACCGACCAATTCCAGTTTCATTTTTGAAAAGGCGCCAAATTTCTTAATATGATTGGCCAGTTCCGTGGACTGATCTTCAGTGCTCACGATTTCAAAGCTTTCCGGACTGATTTTTTTAAGCCATAAGCCAAATTGGATGCGTCCTTTCAGACTGCAGATTGCAGTATAGCGTGTCTGGTTTTCCGCCAAAGTTTCAGTATTCAAAGTCACCTGACCTTGAAGGAATTTTTGTGCATCTACACCATTCAGACTAAACAATGTAAAAGCAGGAGACGCTGCCATAATAAGCCCCGGTTTGAATACTATAAATCAATGCAGTTATTGTGCAGCAAGCATCAAATAGAGGCAAACAAAAAAGCCAAAAATCGAAATCATTGGCTTTTAGTGAGCGGATCTTTAATGGTGATGGCTAGCCGGTAATGGCGAATCACAAGGGAATTTGCCTCCACAGACCCGTACAGTTTCCATCATGCCCTGATCTTCATGGTCGAGGATATGGCAGTGCTGTACGAAGTCACCTTCAAATTTCTTGTAGTGGCTGCGGACAATATAGGTATAGTTTTGTTTTACAAAAAGCGTGTCCTTAAATTGTCCTTTCATGCCACGGTATTGCACATCATCCAGAACTGGATTCACCGGATCTTCTGGGGCTACTGACTCACTGACATCTTTACCTTGAGGATTCAAAATTTTAACAATCTGGAACGGGTTAACATGAATATGGAACGGATGACCACCAAAACCAGCGCTGGTCAGTTCCCATTCATCAGTCTGTCCAACTTGTAACTGACGGACATATTCGCCATCTACTGAACCATCTCCATCAAAGAAATCTCCAAAACTCAGTGTATCTCCATCTTTTTTATGCCGGAAGCCAAATTTGAATACGCCAGTTCTAGGGTCGGGGCCGAGCGAAAAAGCACTATATTGTTTTGGTCGGGCAGCGACTACTTTATCAATTTCCGGCGTCATCAGTGATGGATGATCACTAAACGCAGAAAGATTAAGTTGAGATAATTGGGCCTGGATGTCTTTGCTTAAACCAATTTTTTGTGCCTGATCTTTCAGGAACTGTGCAGCAGTCTGAGGCTTGGTCTTGGCTGCTTTTACATTGACCCATCCCAGCAGTTGGGCATTGAAGCGGTGATTTGGAGCAATTTGAGGGCCTACATTCGGTAATGGCGCGTTAATTTCATCATCGATATTCAATTTGGTGTCAAAAATGCAGTATCTATTGGTGGTCGGAAAGGCAACCATTGCATCATGACGATAACCAGGATGGAACACGGACAGGGTTCTGGTCTGTACATGATTCATGGTTAAGCCATCTTGTGCGATGGTATGCACATTCAGGCTATTCAGCTTGTCAAATTCAGCTTTCTTATCTGCCTCCTGATAGGCTGAACAGGCTTTGATGGTTTGCTCTGCAGTAAACTTACTGGAGTCAGGAATTTCCTTTATGATTAAACCAATGGTATCGCGTACTCCACCATGAATCATGCGCCAGCGGTTAAATACATTCTGTTCAACCTTCATCTCTCCCACAATTTTACCGTTGATAGACGTGTAGTAATTCTGGTTGGTCCAGAAGCCACCAATAGACAGGTCATTATAATTTTCTAGCATGCCTATACCTACACCTTCACAGTTATTGGGAACAGCGAATGTGACATTAGGATCGGGATTGCTACAGCGATATTGGATTTGCTGGAACATCAGGATATTTTCATTCGGATAACTGTTTTTTTCTTTCCATAGAATATCCATATCTCCAGTTGAGGTGACTTTGCCATTTTTGACTTTTGGCGTTCTTGAGCCTTCAACAATCAATGGGCCTGCCATGCCATTTGACACCTGAAGAGCAGTTGAACCGTGCAGATGGGCGTGATACCAGTAAGTCCCTGCAGGATGATTCGGTTCCATTTTGAACTGATAATCAAATTTTTCCTGAGGTTTGAATTTCAAAAAGACATTATCGCTATTGCCTTGAGGACTGACCCAGAAGCCATGGGTATGCAGGTTGGTAGTATTAAAGCAGTGTGGTTCATTTACATTCTCAACATGAGTTGGGCAGGTTGTTTCTGACTCGGGTGGAAGCTGGTTATTCAGGTTAAGCGCCATGGTTTCACCCTGTTTGACCCGAATCTGTGGCCCGACCAATTGATCCTCGACATATTCACCAGTTTTTTTCTTATCAAATAAACTCGGTTTGGTTAAATAGCCTCTCAGCAGTACCTGATCCCATAAGCCGTTTCTGGGGTTATAGAGCTTGCTGGTTTTATAGGCCACGATCAGCTCATATTTGCCTTTGGCACTTTTCGGTAACAGGGGTGGGTTGCTAATCAAGCTGTCTGATGTTGTCGGAACGGGATGTGAGGGTTTGGGTGGAGGTGATGGGTGTGAGGGATGAGAAGGTTGGGACGGGTTAGAGGGATTGGACGGTGGTGATGGATTTTTTGTTCCATCCCAACCGCGAGCTAAGAGCGTCAAAATGGCGGCTATAGCTCCGAATATTGCGATTTTCAACATTTCAGTTCTGCCTATTATGGTTATTGTTTTAATGTGAGGATTGCGAAGAATGTGACATGCATCACACTGAGCTTCTGATAGTTTTAAAAAATCTGCTATCCCAAATTAGGGGATTGAAATTTTGCTAAATGCGGCGGCAGGACAGGCCTAGGAAAACCAGTGAGACTATATTTTTTTATCTTTAGAAAAATGCAAATAAAATTAATTATTTATTAATGATATTAATGGTTTGGGGTAATAATAAAATAAAAAGATAGAGAAATATTTTGCAACATAAGACTAAAGAATAAGGCGAATTATTCATATTTTTTTAGCAAAAGACCGCTTTAAAGCAAAAATTCTAAAGTCTATGTAACAAATTTTTGCGAAAATACCGATTTTTATAATTAAGTATTTGAAAAATATAAAATTTGGGAAATGCTATTTGTGCAGCGTACAATGCTGCTATTACAAAAGTAACTCATCGATATCTATTGATGAATAAAAATAGAGATAAACGAGGGCAGGCAAGCTTATGAACAACAACTACCGTAAACCGCTGCAATCCACCCAGCTGGAATATTACGACGTGCGACAGGCCGTAGAAGATATTCAGCCAGGCGCATATGCCAAACTTCCTTATACTTCCAAAGTCCTGGCAGAGCAGTTGGTGCGTCGTTGTGATCCTGCCATTCTGGAACAGTCTTTACGCCAGCTGATTGAGCGTAAACAGGAACATGATTTTCCCTGGTATCCGGCACGTGTGGTGTGTCATGACATCTTGGGGCAAACGGCACTGGTTGACCTTGCCGGTTTACGTGATGCGATTGCCGATCAGGGCGGTGACCCGTCTAAAGTCAATCCGGTGGTACCAACCCAGCTCATTGTCGATCATTCACTAGCGGTTGAGTTTGGTGGTTTTGATCCGGATGCCTTTGAGAAAAACCGTGCTATTGAAGACCGTCGTAACGAAGACCGTTTCCATTTTATTGAATGGACCAAAACTGCCTTTGAAAATGTTGATGTGATTCCTGCCGGTAATGGCATCATGCACCAGATCAACCTGGAGAAAATGTCTCCGGTGATTCAGAACCGTGATGGTCTGGCATTCCCGGATACCTGTGTTGGTACAGATTCGCATACGCCACATACTGATGCATTGGGCGTGATCTCGATTGGTGTGGGGGGCTTGGAAGCTGAAAACGTGATGCTGGGCCGTGCATCGTGGATGCGTCTGCCGGATATTATTGGTGTGGAGCTGGTGGGTCAGCGCAAGCCGGGTATTACCGCAACGGATATCGTCTTGGCATTAACCGAATTCCTGCGTAAAGAGCGTGTGGTTGGTGCATATTTAGAATTTTTTGGTGAAGGTGCTGACAGCATGTCAGTCGGTGATCGTGCCACGATTTCCAACATGACCCCGGAATATGGCGCAACTGCTGCGATGTTCTATATCGACCAGAACACCATTGATTATCTGACTTTGACCGGTCGTGAGCCTGAGCAAGTCAAACTGGTCGAAACTTATGCCAAAGAGATCGGGCTTTGGGCATCGGATATGACCCAAGCAGAATATCCACGTGTATTGCGTTTCGATTTATCGACTGTGACACGTAATATTGCAGGGCCATCAAATCCACATGCACGTGTCTCGACATCTGACCTGAAAGAAAAAGGCATTGCCGGTAATTTAGAAGCAGCTCGCGCGCAAGAAGCAGAAGGCTTGATGCCAGATGGTGCGGTGATTATCGCGGCGATTACGTCTTGTACCAATACCTCCAACCCACGTAATACGGTGGCGGCAGGTTTGCTAGCACGTAAGGCCAATGAATTGGGCTTGGTGCGTAAACCTTGGGTGAAATCTTCTTTTGCACCGGGTTCTAAAGCGGCTGCTTTGTATTTGGAAGAAGCAGGCGTACTTAAAGATTTAGAAAAACTGGGCTTTGGTATCGTGGCCTATGCATGCACGACCTGTAACGGCATGTCGGGCGCATTAGATCCAAAGATTCAGCAGGAAATTATCGACCGTGATCTGTATGCAACAGCGGTGCTTTCGGGCAACCGTAACTTCGATGGGCGTATTCATCCATATGCGAAGCAGGCATTCTTGGCTTCACCGCCTTTAGTGGTGGCGTATGCAATTGCCGGTACCATCCGTTTTGACATCGAAAAAGATGCTTTAGGAAATGATAAAGACGGTAACCCGATTTATCTAAAAGATATCTGGCCATCGGATGAAGAAATTGATGCGCTGGTAAAAGTGGCTGTAAAACCAGAACAATTCAAAAAAATCTATATTCCGATGTTCGACTTGGGTGTGAATGAAAAAGCAACAAGTCCGTTGTATGACTGGCGTCCGCAAAGTACGTATATTCGTCGTCCGCCGTATTGGGAAGGGGCTTTGGCTGCACCGCGTACCTTGTCAAATATGCGCCCGTTGGCGATCTTGGGCGATAACATCACCACTGATCATTTATCACCATCGAATGCTATTGTGCTCGACAGTGCGTCGGGTGAATACCTGAAAAAAATGGGCGTGCCTGAGGAAGACTTTAACTCTTATGCAACCCATCGCGGTGATCACCTGACAACGCAACGTGCGACTTTTGCCAATCCGAAACTGTTTAATGAAATGGTGGTGCGTTCTGATGGCACCATCAAGCAAGGTTCGAAAGCACGTGTGGAGCCGGAAGGCGAAGTGATGCGAATGTGGGAAGCGATTGAAATCTACATGAATCGCAAACAGCCGTTGATCATTATTGCCGGTAAGGATTATGGTCAGGGTTCGAGTCGTGACTGGGCGGCGAAAGGTGTGCGTCTGGCAGGTGTTGAAGCGATTGTGGCAGAAGGTTTTGAGCGTATTCACCGTACCAATCTGGTCGGTATGGGGGTGTTGCCGCTTGAGTTTAAACCGGGTACAGATCGTAAGACTTTAGGTCTTGATGGTACTGAGCTGTATAGCGTGATTGGTAATATCGCGCCACGTTCGACTTTAACTTTAGTGATTGAGCGTTCAACCGATGATGGTAAGAACCAGATTATTGAAGTGCCTGTGACTTGCCGTCTGGATACTGAAGAAGAAGTGCATGTGTATGAAGCGGGCGGGGTATTGCAGCGCTTTGCACAGGATTTCTTGGAAGGGAATGTAGCTTAATCTTTTTTTAATCACCCCTAGCCCCTCTTTGAAAAAAGAGGGGAACTCCCTCCTTTTTTAAAGGTGAGAAGCATTGCTTCGCAAAGGGTGGATTAAAGTTATTGATATTGTTTAAAAAAGACCCTACTGTTAAGTGGGGCTTTTTATTGAGTGTTAAAAATGATTATAAGTTTCGCTGATGAGTACAAAATCGATCTTTTAAAATTCAAAAAGACTGGTGCATTTGATCCTATCTTAGGTATTGATACAAGGCTTTTTATAGATCCAAGTTTAATTAGAGAGACTGATATCCCTGAATTCAAAGGCACTTATATTAAAATTCAAGATTTTTTTGAAAAAATTATAAGACTATTAAAACAAGCAAAACAGAACTCTCCAAAAGATATATTTTGGAAAAAAGCATTTACACTTTTTGAATCAGGTGAAATCAAGGGTTCTAATATAGGATATTCATCTAAAAGTAATAAAGGCAGTGGTATTGGGCCTAAGAAAAAACAAAGAATTTTGACTGATATCAAATCGATTATTAATGCAGGTAATGATGATCCTAAAATATTTGAATTATTAGGTGCTTTTGAAGATGATGTTGGTCCAGACTTAATAAGTGACATGATCACTAATATTCTAATAAAAGAATTTATTAGCTATACACAAAGAATTTGCAATGAGTTAGGTGTAGAGCTGAAAAACTTAAAATTTTCTAAAAACTATCCTGCTGATCGACTACCACAGAATCCTTATAAGTTGACAAAAGTAACTAATCATGCGAAAAGGTTTTTTTTAGTTAACAGATGTTCACACATGCCTCGAATTGTTTCTGTACCACTTAGTTTAGAACAGCGAGAACGACTCATTTTTCTGGCTAAGCATGCAAAACATTGGCGTGAAAGACAACGTGCCCAAACTATTCTCTGGCTTTCCGAAGGTAAAAGTGTTGCGGAAGTTGCCACTCTACAAGAACGTATCCCAGAAACGATAAGGCTACAACGCCGACGTTGGGAATTGTATGAGTTTGAATCGATTAAAGAAGGTCATCGCTCAGGTCGGCCCAATACATTGATCTCAGACTATCAGGCGAAAATCCTAGATTGGGTCAATACAAGTCCACTCAATGCAGAACAAATCCGAGTCAAACTACATGAAGAATACGAAGTGTCCGTGTCTGTTGAAACCATTCGTAAGTTTTTACGTGATTCAGGTATGGTCTTCAAGCGTACCCGTCATAGCTTGAAAAAAAAGAGATCCGATTGCATTTGAACAAGCAACACAGCAGATTGAAGAATTACGAGAGCAAGCGGCACGTGGTGAAATTATATTAGGTTATGTTGATGAAACAGGGTTTTCATCTACACCTGATAACCGCTATGTGTGGACAAAGATAGGTGATGTTCATGCGGTTGATGCAATAAGATTAAAACGAGTTAATGTCATGGGGTGTTTGCTTTCAACGGGGAAACTAGTGACAAGTTGTTTACAAGAGTCAGTTACAAGCACTTGGTTTTATGCCTATTTAACTGGAATAGCTCAACGAGTTAAACAGACGTATAACCTTCCATTGGTTCTTATTGTTGATAATGCCTCGATTCATAAAAGTAAAAAGATGGCTGATTACAGAGAGCTACTTAAAACTAAATTTTCGACGAATCTGTATTTTATTCCAGCTTATAGCCCTGAGTTAAATCGAATCGAGATGGTATGGAAGCAGATGAAATATTATTGGCGAGATTTTCAAGTCATGACAGCTGACACAATAGAGCAATGGGTGGAGAAAGTATCAAACCAATTCGGAAAAGAATACATGTTTACTTTTTAATGACAACTTAGTAAAGACCCAATTATATTAATACCTAAAGAGTTTTTAAGGGATTTACCAGTTGCAAATGACTTTGCAGATTTAAATTGGATAAAAGCTCATAATGAAGAGTTAAAAGATTTTTTTAACCAAATTTTTAGAAATGCATATAAGGAAGTAACACTACAAGAAAAGAAAAATCATATAAAAAATGTTTTCATACAATATCCTGATTTGTTAAAAGATTTGTTAGAAGAATACTCTAAATCGAAACCAAATTATTATAATTTTGAGGAAGATAAAACAGGAGAAGCTAGTTGGTATAGGGTGGCTCAATCAATATTAGTAGAATCACCATTAGAGCTAAAACTGAAGAAGGAACCCACATTAGAAAATATTTATGAAATTGTAAATCAAATATGTATGCATTTTAAAGAATTGATTGAGAACAATGGATTATGTAAGTTACTTTATGATGGCAAAGATAAGCCTAAACATGAGTCTGCATCCCAGTTATTATTTTTTGGGATTGCGTACGCATACTGTTATGCAAATAATTTAGATTTAACACCTGAAGCAGATGCAGGTAGAGGCCCTGTCGATTTTAAAATTAGCCTTGGAGCCTCAGCTAAAGTAGTGGTTGAAATTAAATTAACGTCTAATAAACAGTTGGCACATGGTTATGAGAAACAATTACCAATTTATAAAAAAGCAGAAAAAAGCCAGAAGGGAATTTATTTAGTTTTATACAATGGTGGTATAACAAAATCACGATGGGAAAATTTTAATAATTTAGTTAAAAATAGTGCTTTGCCAAATATTGATGTTGTAATTGTAAATGCTATTCCTAAAGCATCTGCAAGTGTGGCCGATGATTAGTGATAAGTTGATTGTAACTTCGCCCAATCGACACCATCATTTACAAAAATGGACAATAGACATTCATCACCAGAGGGTTATACTAGCTAGACCATTTCTAAAACCATGGAGAACAAAGATGGTTACTGCTGGCGAAAAACCCGGAACAGGCTTCTATTTTTGTGTTCAATGCGGACACCGCACCTACTTAGAAATTGGTACTGATCGTTTACCACCGTGTACCAAATGCCAAGGCAATCAATTTAACAATAAGAATGCCTAAGCAAAACAACTCAAACAGTTACCCTCTGTTTTGAATGAAAGCCCTATTACTCGATAGGGCTTTTTGGTATTTAAATATCCCTATTTATAGCTTGAAATTGATTGAAAATTAACCAATAAAACCCCATATAAAAGCCTAGATTCACAGTGTTTAGGGCAGCTCAATTGCAACATTATCTTGATCTTAATCATGACTCAGGTGTTGCCAATTACGAGATTGGTAACGAGTTTATTCGAGTTCAATTTAAGAAAACCTCGAAAGTTTATACTTATAGCTATAGCAGTGCCGGTTATCAGCATGTCGAAAACATGAAACAGCTTGCTCAATATGGCGATGGCCTGAATGCCTATATCAATCATCATACCCGACAGCTCTTTGTACGATAAAACTGGTCTGCTTCTTGCTTGAGTGAAAGACCTAGAAGGCAAATATTTTCTAAAGAGTAAATATCTGCCTAGAAATAGTGCAAGTGCATATATTAGAAAGAGGGCTATCACCTATGGATATTCAACAGCACGCACCAGAGTCAGGAAAATTAGATAAAAAAGCCCATTTCTATTCTGCATGGCCACTGATCCTGATTCTTTTTGGGGGCGCGATTGGCTCGTTTTACGCTGTGATCGCTTATCTGCTTAATCTGAAAATTTATAGTTCTGAATTGACCAAACTCAACAAGGTTTTGGCTAATCTTCTGTGCGGAATGTCCGCGATCAGTGCCTGGTGGTTTAGTGCGCAATGGATTCAGGGAACATTCTTTCCATAAAACGACAATCCTGACCTGAATATAAATTGCAATAAAGTCTAATTTTGGCGAATAAAAAAGCGTAAAAAATCAGAAATGGAATTTATTTCTCTATATTGAGGTTAATTATGAAATAAATTTTCAGATTTAATGCAAATTAAAAAAACATAGGAAATTAATCCCGTCCATCTTTGCCTAATATAGCTTTCAAGGGTGTGATGGGATCGGAAAGAGTAGCATGCTGTGAGCGGCGCAAAACGCGAGTGCAGTACGAACCCAAAAGGTCTCAATCCGGCTTAGGACGCTATAGACCAAAAGTTTATAGGCTATAAGATCAGGTCTTACAAAGAATGATAGTTGAAGTAAACCATTGCGAGTTTTCCCAACACCCTAAAAAATTCTCTAGCGATACATGCAGAATAAAAAATTAAAATAAATATAAATCATAAATTTAAGAAAAATATTTATCCAAACAAGATACAAATCAATCCTTCATTTCTCAACACGATCTGTTATTTTAAAAACATCAGTTGCCCCTTAGGGGAATCCTCATGAATCTCGATGTCTGGTATCGTTTTTTACTGTTTTGCACACTGATCAATTATGTCATTCTCATGATCTGGTTCGTAGTCTTTGTCTTTGCCCGAAACTGGATGAAACAGGTGCATGGAAAATGGTTTCAGCTGTCAGATACCAGTTTCGATGTGATTCATTATTCAGGAATGGCTGTGTATAAAATTGGCATTCTGCTGTTTAACCTGACGCCGTTAATTGCAATCTATCTGATGAATCAAAGTTAAGTGTTAGGTTGATTAAATCTTCAAGTGATAAACATAAGATTGGATTAGTATTATTTTATCGCTACTTGATAGCGTGGCAGGATCAATAAGAACGAAAAAAGATTTCAAAGGAGTTGAAGGATGAATCAATTCAAACCGGCCCTGATTTTAGGTGCCTTGATCGGCTTGGGGATGATTATTGCAGGATGGATTCTGGGCAATAGCGCGCTGCAAATTAAACAATATGAACGTATAGTTTCAGTCAAAGGCTTGTCGGAACGCGAAGTCAAAGCTGATGTGGCGGTATGGCCAATCCGCTTTAATGCTGGCAGTCAGGATCTGGCCGAATTGTACGATACCATGCAAACCAATACACAGGAAATTCAGACCTTCTTAAAAAATGAAGGGTTTAGCGTGGAAGAGATTACCAGTGCTTCACCGAGTATCACCGATAAATACGCGCAGCAATATGGCGGTGATGCCAATGTTGCATTGCGTTATACTGCCAGCCAGACTATCACCGTCTATACCCACAAAATAGATGCAGTGCGTGCGGCACAAAGTCGTCTGGTGGCTTTGGGTAGAAAAGGCATTGCCTTTGCAGGCGATGATTCCGGACAAAGAACGGAATATTTATTTACCAAGCTGAATGACATCAAGCCAGCGATGATTGAACAAGCCACTGAAAATGCGCGCAGTGTGGCAGAAAAATTTGCTGCAGATTCAAAAAGTAGTCTGGGCAAAATCAAGTCCGCCAATCAGGGGCTGTTTAGTATTGAAGATCGCGACAGCAATACGCCGTATTTGAAGAAAGTACGCGTGGTCTCGACGGTCGATTATTATCTGGCAGATTAGCTTAATTTGCCCAAGCACCGTGATTGACAGCCCAGAAGCCGCTTGTTATTTTGCGCGCATTGTTCCAGATGCTGTACTGCTAAAATGCCCATCAACAACGACTTTGTCTATTGTCCACCGCAAGAACCGCTACATATTGTTTATGAAGATGAGGATCTGGTGGTGATTGAAAAGCCGGCAGGATTATTGTCTGTTCCCGGGCGTTTACCTGAACATCACGATAGTGCCTATTTGCGGGTACTGGACCAGTATCCGCAGGCCAAAATTACCCATCGTCTGGATATGGCCACCTCCGGTATTTTGATGTTTGCCAAACACCGCGATGCAGAAGTGGCGGTGAGTAAAATGTTTCAGGCACGCACGGTACTTAAAAATTATGTCGCGCTGGTACAAGGCAAACTTGAAGGTGAGGGCAGCGTCGAAGTGCCTTTAATTACCGACTGGGAAAACCGGCCGCGTCAGATGGTGCATTATGAACTGGGCAAGGCCGCCAAAACCTTGTATCAAACCGTAGAATATCTACCCCAGCAAGACATTAGTCGAGTGTTGCTGACCCCCATTACCGGCCGTTCCCATCAGCTACGCGTGCATATGCTGCATATCGGTCATCCCATTACTGGCGATAAAATTTATCATCCCGAACCCCAGTGCAGTCCTTTAAATCGTATGGCCTTGCATGCCAGTTATTTGGCCTTTACTCAGCCTTTGAGTGGTGTCCCGGTCGAAATTAAGGCAGCCGTACCATTCTAATTTGATTCTGCTTAATAGTTAGATTCAACCGGACATATACTTTTTAAGCTCAAAAATATAATGAGGATCAATCCCTTAAGCTGCAAACCGAATAAAAAGTGTGAGAATTTATTTCGATAGCAACTTGGATATGAGTGGCTTTACAAGCATGTTCAAATGAAATGTTCTACTGATCCATTGCCTGATGGGTTGTCACTACCGCACATAAATTTTAATGTTCGGTTTATCTCTTGATGATGAGCCTAGAGAATTTTTATTCTTTTATCTCCTGTTATAGGCCTGATGCCTTTATTTCTATGATTTTTTAAATTTCCTTTCATTATTTTTAAACTTTCAAATTATATCTTTTGATATAAAAAACATCGTAAGTTGTTTCAGAATGGATTTGACTTGAGCCGGAAAGCAGTCTGTCATAAATGAATTGCCGATAAAAAATTTTGTAGAAAAATAAAATGAATGAATGACTTAGTGGTGATTAATGGCTTTGCTTATCTGGCTAAAGTGATGCAAAATTAATCATGACTTTATAATAAATTTTTAATTTGATGGTTTAGGGCACTGCCCGGGGTTAAAGGAAAGAACGATGCTCAATACGGCTCTCTTCGTTCTCGCGAGTATTTTAATATGTGCATTGCTATGGAGCTTGAAGGTACAGGCTTCATTACGCAGCAATATCCAGTTTTTACAGGAAAATCTGGATCATTCCCGCAGCAAATTGGCAGATTATGAAACTCAAGTCGATGAATTGAATTATGAAATCACCCAACTACGGGTACAGAATGGCAGTTTAAACATTGCGCTGAATAAATATAAAAAATATCAGGATATCTGGGATATCGAGCAATATATTATTAACCGGACTTTGCAGGCCGAAAACTTTGTTGAAGCGACCAAGCTGGATGCTTCGATCATGATTAATGATCTCAAGTCCTATATCGTAAGAGTAAAAGATTATCTTGCCCAGTTTCAGGCGCAGGCCCTAGCCGAGGTCGAACAGCAGGCCCGACAAAGTTTGCACGGTTATTATGAACAGGCCAAGCAACAGCATCGCTTGCAAGAGGTGTTGAGTGCTTTAGAGCATAAAATACAGGCCAAGCGCTTCGGCTTGCAGCTTCCCGCAACACAGGTTTTAGTGCAGTTGATTGAGGGCTATAGCGAAAATGATGCGGCTCGGAATTTACGCAATGTCCGTGACAGAATTCGGCAGGCCATAGAAACACAGCAGGTAGCGAGCTGTAATTATGTCGACGACAATCGCCGTCGAAGTACTATTGAAATCCTTAGTTTGGCTTTCAACTGTAAGGCAGATTTATATCTCTCTCAATTAAGCACAGAAAATCTGGGCGAGATGCTGCAAGCCTTAAAGGATGATTATGTCTTGCTGAATTATACCGGGCAGGCACTGAGTCAGGCGATGATTCAAGAATCCTATCTTGATCTGCGTTTAGAGGAGCTCAAGTTCGCTGCACTGCTTTTGCAACTGAAACAGGATCATCCGCATTCACACATCGCGTAGATCATGACATTCATAGGTCTAGAAGATTTTTACCAGAGTATTCTGAATGCCATAAGTTGGTTTAAATCCTGATATTTTTCAGGATTTTTGGTCTTAAGGAATCTTGAATATATTGATCCCCTTACTTATTTTTATATTTATAAAAATCATATGTTTATTTATGGTTAAAAGATAATATTTTTTGTCTGTATCTCGATAATTGTACAAAAATCAGCTAATCTTAAATGCAGAATAAAACAGCATCATAATAAGGATACTTCTATGTCACGTGATTACAATCAATTCCCTGACGATGAAAATGGCAATGTACTGTGGCAAATGCATCAGGATGGCGACGACTTGCAAGAAGCGCACGAAATTGAATTTTCGATTGCCTTTGCGGATGAAGCGCAGGCAGATCGTTGTGCCTTGCATCTATTAAAAGAAGAGCAAAAAATTAGCCTGTTTCAGGACGAAGATAGCGATACCTTGGAATGGATCATCACGATTTATGTATATATGGAGCCTGCCTACGAAGATATCGTGGATCTGGAACAATGGTTCAGCAAAATCGCTGCACAATTTCAGGGTGAATATGATGGTTGGGGCTGTATGGCCTATGTCTATGATGATGAGCTGGATGACGAAGAGAGCAGCCTGCGTAGTAGCTGAGCATGCTTGTATTTAAATGATTTAAAGTAAGAAACCCGGTGCTGCCGGGTTTTTTTTATTACTCTTTAATTGCTATACGAAGGTTTGAGCTTGAGTATAGATACATACTCATTATATATAGCCAGCTCAAAACTGGATAAAATAACTCAAATGAGTACTTAACTCAGGCTGATGATGCTGAGGATTTAGTCACAACAAATGCAGGGAATATCCCGCAATAAAAAATAATAAGAACAAAGGACAAGAAAAAATGAGTTACACCTTAAAAATGCATCGTGTGTTTAGTGCACCACCGGAGCGGGTGTATCGTGCCTTTGTACATCCGGATGCACTGGCCAAATGGCTGGCACCACATGGCTTTATTGCCAAAGTAGAACATGCGGAAGTCAAACCCGGCGGCAGCTATAAAACGACCTTTACCAATTTTTCTACCGGAACCCAACATCATTTTCATGGCATTTATCATGAGGTCATTCCCAATCAGCTGCTGCGCTATACCGATCAGTTTTCTACCCTCGACTTGCAGGGTGAAATAGAGGTCACGATCATCTTTGAAAAAGTGTCAATCGGTACCGGTTTACACATTATTCAGGTGGGTTATCCGGATGTGGTGCCGCCAGCGGTATGTCATTTGAGTTGGCAGGAATCACTGCAACTCCTGTCTTTGCTGGTTAATCCGCAGATTTCAGACAATTAATTCCTTGGATCTCCTGTGTTGGTTTCATCCCAATGTCCTCTCCATCAGCGCGCCTGACAAAAATGCTATACTGTGAGCTTATTTGTTTCATTTATTTTATTTTTCTCTTTTTTTCGAGGTTTTTATGGGTCTGCCAAACTGTCCAAAATGTCAATCTGAATATACCTATACAGATGGCGATCTACTGATCTGTCCTGAATGTGCACATGAGTGGAAAGAAGGTGAAGTCACTGAAGAACAAGTGATCATCAAGGATGCCAACGGCAATGTGCTGGCGGACGGTGATAGCGTCACGGTGATTAAAGACCTGAAAATCAAAGGTTCATCTTCAGTGGTGAAAGTGGGCACTAAAGTCAAAAGTATCCGTTTGTTGCCTGATGCTGCCGATGGGCATGATATCGATTGTAAAATCGAGGGGATCGGCCCGATGAAACTGAAATCCGAATATGTCAAGAAAGCTTAAATTTAGCCCTAGACTAAAATTCTGACTAGAGAATAATACGGTTGATGATTCGTATTATTCTCATTATTGCTGAAATTCTGGGCTAATCATTTTCCTGCCGCCCTGATCCTCGCATTTCGATTTGAGACCACTTTAATGCCGCACTTGCATCTGGAATATTCTGACAATCTGCAACATATCGAGATCAAACCCTTATTGGTCGTGATCCATCAGGCACTTTTTAACGCCGGCCATGTCACCGATCCCAATGATTTAAAAAGTCGTGCGATTATGCAGCAGGATTATGTGATTGGACTGAATGCTGTTACAGATCAGGCCTATGTACATGCCAAAATTTCACTGTTGAGCGGGCGCAGTGTCGAAGTTCGTCAGGCGATTTCCGAATTGGTGCTCAACGTCATGCAGCAATATATTGCGCCACAACCTGAATTCAAAATACAGCTTTGTGTCGAAATCATTGAAATGCCAAAGCAGACCTATAGTAAAGCCATTATCTGAATGATGGCTTTTATCTGCTGATATCACATGGATCAAATGCCTTAAAACTTCATCAACGCCGTAGTAAATTTATAAACAGATCGACTTGGTCTGTAACAGCTCGCTATCTTATTCAGATCTAAAATTATTTCTATTTTTAAATGACGCTTTATGTCATTTACAGGCATGCGATAAAAGTTCTAAAGTAGATTTTAATCGCTGCTGATTTTTGAATCATCCAATCTAGAAACAGCATATTCATCCTGATTGAAATAAAAATAATTTAAAAAATAATCTTCAGGTGAACTGTATCCAATCAGGCAGTGGGGAGAGCAAAGCGAATAACGCTTTAGCATAGGCAAAATAATAAGAACAAAAGATCAGAAATCGGGTGAGTTGATTGAATTCCGATTTCAGGTCTGACTTGTCCGGTTGAGGGAAATTTGATGCAGGTTTTTGGGGATGAACAATTGGCTCGGGAAGTCATGGCATTTCTTCAGGAGTGGGACAATGCCATAGCCAGACTCGATATTCAGGATATTGTTCAATTGTGCCGACCGGAGATCCGTCTGGTCGATGTCAGTATGGAAGTGAAAGGTGTCGAGGCCTATCAGGCACTCTGGCAACAATATTTAAGCTTTATGCCGGAAGGAATACGCATCGAACGCCAAGATCTTAATATTCATGTCACTTCTGATCTGGCTGTAGTCGATGGTTATGTCCGGGTGAATTATGCGGTGATTGAACCGATTTTCCAGTTGGGCTGGTGTCGGGTCAGCATGTGCCTGAGCAAGCAGCAGGGCAAATGGCAATTGTTACATCAACATACTTCAGTCCCTGTGCAACTCGAAACCCGGAAAATGCGCCGGATCAAAAGCGTGAGTTAATCCATTTACCTGAAAAGATTTAAGTGAAATATCTTTGCAAATGATTACAGGAATACCTTTGTAACAAAAATATAGAAAGTCCTAAATTATGTTGAAGGAATAATATTTTAGGACTCTTCAGGTGGATAACAACAAGAACAGTCAAGTAAAACCAAGACAGGTCAACCTGCAACAACAGACTGAAGTATTGATGCCGGATCAGTCCGAGCGGCAGCGCACCCAACATGCACTCAGAATGATGGCTGGCTTTGTAATTGCTGCTGTGGTCATGACGGCATTGTATTTTGGTCGTGATATTTTTATTCCGCTGGCTTTGGCCATTCTGCTGGCATTTTTACTTTCTCCTCTGGTTTCTCGCTTAAAGCGCTGGGGCTGTCCCCAATGGGCGGCGATTGGCTTGGTCATGTGCCTGACCTTGTCATTTCTAGGCGGCACTGCAACTTATTTGGGAGTACAACTCGGCAAGTTGAGTCAGGAACTGCCGCAATATCAGGACACCATCCAGCAAAAACTGAAAATGCTTGAAAACTATCGTCAAGGACCGAGTATGTGGGATGGCGCGATCCAGACCTTTGACACGGTAGAAAATTCGATAGACGCACCCGAACAGGAAACAGAAGACCCGAATGTGCAGAATGTCAAAGTCGTGGGCCTGGAACCAACGAGTGAAGAGGCTGCGCTGGACTGGTTGAATAAAATTCTGAATCCACTGGCGATTATCGGGATTGTGTTCCTGTTTATGGTATTGATTTTATTCAATGGCAAAGACCTGCATGACCGCTTTCTAAAACTCTTGGGCGGTAATCTGAATATCGGCACCGATGCGCTGGATGATGCCGGCAAAAGTATCGGGACCTATTTGCGCATGCAGCTGCTGGTCAATGTCACTTATGGTATTCCCATGGCGATTGGGCTGTTATTGATTGGCGTGCCAGCAGCGATCATGTGGGGGCTGGTCGCGGTGGTTATGCGTTTTGTACCCTATGTTGGCCCGATCGTTTCAGCTATTTTCCCGATTACACTGGCTTTCGCCGTTGATCCGGGCTGGGACATGGTGCTGTGGACTGTCGCCTTGATACTGGTGCTGGAACTCATCAGCAATAACGTGATTGAACCTTGGCTCTATGGGGAAAGTACCGGTCTGTCTACCTTGGCGATTATTCTGGCTGCCACGTTCTGGACCACTCTCTGGGGACCGGTAGGGCTGATCTTGTCGACCCCTTTGACTGCTTGTCTGCTGGTTTTGTCCAATTATGTGCCGGCACTGGGTTTTGTCAAAACCTTGCTCGGCAGTACGCCAGTATTGTCACCCTCCGAACGCTTTTACCAGCGACTGGTGGCAGATGAAGTCAATGACGCAATGCAGGTAGCCAATGATTATATCTGTGCGCAATTACCGAAAAAACCCAGTGCAGAGGAGGTAGCTCGTCGTGTCCAAATGTTCTATGGCGAAGTGGCCATTCCAGCCATTCGGATTTATTCTCAAGGACATGATACTGATGTTACTGCCGAACACCGGTTGCGTCTTTATCAGGGCTTGCAATTCTTTAATCATGCATTTCAAAAAGCCTATCCAAGTAAATTAAGTGCTGAGCAGCCCGAAGTTTATTGTGTCGGTGCGCGTTGGGAAATTGACACCCAGATTTCTGCCATGGTGGCACACGCGCTGAATCTCAAAAATATTGCTGCCCGAAATGATCCGGATGTGCTGATTCAATCGAGTGAATCAGGAAAGGGTATTGTACTGCCAGCTTCGATCAAGATTTTATGTGTGTCGATTTTTCATCATGCGCCTGCAGCACAGATTCGGTTGCTGAAATATAGACTGGCGCAGCAATATCCTGAGCTGAAAATCATTTTTGCTACTTGGAGCGTGATGCAGCTCGAGCTTCTGGATGAACTGCAACAACGTTTTGAGCTGGAGGCACTGGTCAATAATGTCGATGATCTGATTCTGACTATCGAAACTTATACCTTGAATGAAGGCGAAAGCTGGTTTGAGAATCTGGAGATCAAGAATGAAAAAGAACGGCAGCAGGCTTTAAATGAATTGGGATTATTAGATCACCGTCATCAGATCCTTTATAAACAATATATTGAAGAAGCCCGTCAGGCTTTTGATGTTGATTACGCACAAATTTCCTGGCTAAATCAGCATGAAATGTATATTCCAATCAGTCCTTTTACGTCAGAGCCTGTTGCAACCCGACAAATGTGCAAGGATTCAGTCTGCACCCATTTACTCTATCAGAATGAGCCTCTGGTGATAGAAGACTTGCAGCGTGATCCGCGCTTTCCACATCTTTCAGAGTTAAGACAGCATCATATCCGTTTCTATGCCGGTGTGCCCTTAAAAGATAAAAATGGAATTGCGCTTGGGAGTCTGTGTCTGCTGGATAAACAACCGAGGCAGATGCAGGCCGAAGATATGATTTTACTTAAGGCTTTGGCGCAGGATTTAATGGCGACTTTGAGCAATGAGCGCAAGAAAAAAGATAAACAGAAGCAGATTGAGCAGATGCAGCCAGCCACCTCGGCAAGCATTTTAAATAAGGACTAGATGATGAAACAAAAATGGATCTACAGCATCAAAATTATGAGTATCATATTTAGTCTAGCCAGTATCAGCTCATTAAGTCTGGCCGCCATTCAGGGCCTGCATTTTTCACATAAAGACTGGGAAATTGCCTGTGATAATACCGGCACTTGCCGTGCTGCCGGTTATCAATCGGATCAAGATATCGATCAGCCGGTTTCTGTGCTATTAGAGCGTGCGGCGGGTGTAAACAGTGTTATCAAAGCCCAAGTCCAGATTTTACCCTTAGTTGCTGCCACACCTACACGACAGCTTCAATTGCAAATTACCAGTACACCTTATGGTGTGATTGGTCTGAATCGGGAGGGAATAGGGCAACTCAATAGCAGTCAAACACGTGCCTTGCTGAAAGCTGTACAGGGAACAGCTCCAGTTGTCTTTAAAAATGCGCAATCACGCTGGAACCTGTCGACTTCCGGTGCCAGTGCCGTTTTACTCAAGATGGATGAATTTCAGCGTCGACTTTCTACGCCCTCAGCCTTGATCAGGCCGGGGAAAAAATCCAATCAGGCGGTGCTCAAAGCTGCAGCGATACCGAAAATTCAGATACCAAAATATCAGTCAGGCAAAGTCACTCAAGCAAAACTGAATACGGCAACAAGTCAGCAGATGATTCGAAAACTGCAAGCCACCACCAAGGAAGATCAATGTGATTTGCTGTTTAGCCAGCGTTTTCTGGATGATGATGTTATGACCATTTATCCCATTAATGCCCAGAATCAACTGATTCAGATTCCATGCTGGCGTGGGGCTTATAATATGGGTAGTGGCTTCTGGCTGATGGATCGAAACAAGCAATTTAAACAGTTGGTGACGACCTCGGGAGAAACATTTAACCAAGGCCAGATATTTTCCGGGCATAAAGTGCGTGGTTTGGGCGATTGTCTGAGTCAGAACGAATGGGCCTGGAATGGCAAGAAATTTGTCAAAAGCTTCAGTGGTCTGACCGTACAATGCAAAGGCTTCGCCGGTGGTGCTTGGAATTTACCGACCTATGTAAGCAAAATCATTTATCAGGCCAAATAGTATTGTTTAAAAAATAGCAGTGATAAAAAAGCCTGAATGACTCAGGCTTTTTTTAGTTTTGATTTTAAGAGGTGTGATCTTAAAAACGCTTTGGAATTCTCTGGCCATTTGGAACAGGAATTTCAGCATTTTTTAATACCCCAAATAACCAGGTTTCAGCATGCTGTACCGCGGTTTTCAACTGATCACCCATGGCCAGACGTCCGGCAATGAAACTAGCCAGTGAACAGCCTGAACCATGATATTCACCTGGCAGACGTGGACAGCGAGTTTCGTTGACCAGCTCACCTGCGATATACAGACTGTTCTGAATGTAATCTGGCGTATCTTCATGGCCACCTTTGACTAAAACTGCCTGTGCACCCATTTCAAATAATTTTTGAGTGGCCAGTTTGAGGTCTTGCTCACCCGTCAGGGCGCGTAGTTCAACCGTGTTCGGCGTTAAGATAGTGGCTAATGGAATCAACTGGGTAAATGCTTTGACCAGCGTTTCTTGATTACCCAGCGAACCGCCACTATTCGCGACCAAAACCGGATCCAGCACATACAGATAATCTGGATGTGCAGCCAGAAACTCGGCCAGTGCTGCGATATTGTCTGTGGTGCCCAACATGCCAGATTTTACGCAACGAATGGGCAGGTCATTGACCACCGCATTGGCCTGTGCCAACAGCAATTCTCTGGAAGTGGCTTCGAAACCAAAAACCTGCTGTGAATTTTGAACAGTGAGGGCTGTGCAGGCAATTGCCGCATGTGCACCACTTTGACCAATGGCTTCAATATCTGCTTGAAGGCCGGCTCCACCTGAAGGGTCTAAACCGGAAAAGCAAAGTACGGTAGGGCGCAAAATGATGTCCTTCATTCACTAAAATTGCATTAGTATAGGCAAATTTGAATGAACTCTCGATATTAATTTATATCGGTACTAATGAGAGGGGATGGGCGGTGATTAAGAATATTTTAATTGATCTGGATGGGACATTAACCGATCCGAAAGTGGGGATTACGACGTCTGCACGCTATGGTCTGGAAAAGATCGGTCATCCGATTAGTGACGAGATCAATATCGACTGGATTATTGGTCCGCCCTTAAAAGCCTCGCTTGCCAAAATTTTAAATGTTGAGGCCGATCATGTTCTGGCTGAACAGGCCTTGATGGGTTATCGGGAGCGCTTTGCAGTCAAGGGTCTCTATGAAAATCATGTTTTTGAGGGTGTAGCAGAAACGCTGGCAGAACTGAAACGCCGTGGTTATCGCTTGTTTGTCGCTACAGCAAAACCGACAGTGTATGCCAAACAGATTCTGGAACATTTTGATCTGGCCCAGTATTTTACCGACATTCATGGCAGTGAGCTGAATGGTGACCGAACCAATAAAGCCGAGCTGATTCAGTATATTTTAGCGCAACAAAAATTACAGGCCGATCAATGCATGATGGTCGGTGATCGCGAGCATGATATTTTTGGTGCACGTCACAATGGCATTGATACTATTGCGGTAAATTATGGTTATGGTAGTCAGGAAGAGTTAACATTGGCACAGCCTAAATATAAAATAGACCACTTTAATCAGTTGCTAGATTATTTTAAATAAACCCTAATTTTTGCTTATTTTATTTGAGCTGATTTTAGAGATATTTTTGTTTATAAACTGGTTCATCTATACAGACCGATTCTCTTATTAGATGGTTATCTCAATAAAAATCCCGCAGTGTGCGGGATTTTTGCTCTTGGACGAACATTTAAAGCGTCAAAAACCAGGTCGATGCCAACACCACCATAATGATAATCACCAGTAAAATATTGATGATCGTCATTCGATGTTGGGGTGGAACTCTGGCTTTGGTCAGTGCATTTCCCGCATGGTCAAACAGGATGACATTTTGCACGCTACTTTCATAACCGAGTTCGAGTAATGCGCGCTTTTCAACTTCGGTTAAACCGTCTTCAGGTAGATCCATGATTTGCAGTAACGCTATAGAACTAAATAACTTCTTCATTACCGACGAGGGTAACAGCTGTTTCAGCGTCACCGCCGCTGCATCAACGTCGGCAATAATACTCCGCGGATGGGCATAGGGCACATCGGGTAGTAGAGTATGCGTAATCGTGCCATCTATATTCATCAGCTGCATTTTATCTTTATAGATTTGCACCCATACAGCATCTGGAAATTTCACTAATTGATCTTGCAGCATGGAGAAAGTCTGATTTTGCTGATATTTAGTCATTAAATAATCGATAAACAAATCCCGCATCAAGACGGGATTTGTAAGGTTCGGTTATTTGGCAGGAGCACCATATTCATTGTTTTGTTGCTTGGTTTCAGTTGCCCACCACCAGATCAGTACCAGTATACCAATCACGGTAAGCGTCAGTAATTGCCACCAACCAGAGCGCCCTACATCATGCAAGCGACGCGCGCCAACGGCCAGACTTGGGACTAAAAGTGCCAGATTGAGCAGGCTATTCACCAGCGGTTTAGTGCCTAAAACTGTATCAATTACCTCAGCAATAATGCCTAAAATTACACAAAACAGCATAAAGAACCAAAATTCTTTACGGCGTGCGCGGCCGGAAAAGTTTGCATAGTTGGTCAGACATTTTACAAACCAGTCAATGCTGCTGTAATTTTCCTCGGCTTGATCCAGATTTGAATATTTGCCGAGCTGACTGGAAATTTTTTCTCCCAGATAAATAGAACTGCCTAAAGCTAAATAAACCTCAGATGCTTCCCCCGCGGTATTGACGATAAAATCGACCCGATCACCGCGTGAAGGTGGACGCTCACTACGCCAGTCTGCGCCATTAAAGCTATAGCGCTGATTATCATCCCCCGAGATAAAACCGGTATTGTGTTGAATAGAAAAATCAAGGATTGAACCTTTCATGCTTGTTCTCGTCTATTAAGCTAGATTATTGTTTTAAAGCGACGCAATTTCTTATCAGAATAACTTTAGCATAATCTAATTTTTAAAAAATCATAGTGGAATGACAGTAATTTTCTTATGTTTTTAAAAGCCTTATCGCAATAGTGATTCAGTATTCAATCAACAAAAAATATGGCGTTGCATGCTTTGAAATGAAGAAAATTAAATAGTAATGGAGCTGATTTATCTCTGAATCTTTTATAAGAAATTAAAGCTAAATCTATCTGATGAATATCAAATTTTTCTTTGGAACTATGGTTTAATGTTGTTAAATTTAATATGATGATAAACAGATACTTATAAATTTTAAATTTACAAAAAGCATATAATAATACTAATAAATATAACATTTTATTCATACTTTTTATCTATTATTAACGATTTTTTAAAATCAACAGGCGTATAATAAAAAGCTTCATATTGTGATGAAGGTATCACATTCAATGTATCTCTCCCCATTATCGAAGGCCGTTTACCTTTGCTGTGCCTCTTTCATCTTAACCACGACCACTGTGCATGCTGAAGCTGCTTTCAGTTCGGAAAGCCCGTGGATGCTCGGTGACTGGAACGGGCAACGTACAGCACTCCAAAATCAGGGCTATGATTTCAGTTTTGGTTATACCGGTGAAATGGCAAGCTTGATCGATGCACAAAGATCTTCAAGCCATAGAACTGAATATGCGGACCAGTTTGTTTTTGGGGCACATCTGGATCTGGCAAAAATTGCAGGCTGGCAAGATACTGAAGCGCAAATTACTGTCACTCAGCGTAACGGTCAGTCACTGTCTCAAAGCGCTGCTGCTTTAAATGGCCATTTAAGTTCAGTGCAAGAAGTCTGGGGCCGTGGTCAAACCTGGCGTCTGACTGATTTATGGATCAAGAAAAAATTCCTGGAACAAAAACTGGATGTGAAAGTCGGGCGCTTCGGTGAGGGTGAAGACTTCAATAGTTTTGACTGTGATTTCCAGAATCTGGCCCTATGCGGTTCACAAGTCGGGAACTGGGTTGGCGATCAGTGGTACAACTGGCCGGTAAGCCAATGGGCTGCACGGGTCAAATACAACATTAACCCTGAATTTTATGCCCAGGTCGGTGTTTATGAATACAACCCTGAGAATCTGGAACGTGGTAAAGGGTTTAATCTGAGTACGGACGGCTCCAAAGGGGCAATGCTTCCTGCAGAAGTGGTCTGGACGCCTAAACTGGGCACACAAAAATTGCCAGGTGAATACCGCGCCGGTTATTACTACAGCACGGCGGAAGCTGAAGTCATTTCCAATCCAGATCAAACCGATCATCACCATGGTGGCTGGATCGTTGCCAAGCAACAATTAACTGCACATGACGGAGATGCTTCGCGTGGTTTGACCGGCTTTGTGAATGCGACAGTGCATGACTCCAAAACCAATAATGTCAGTGATATGCAAAATATCGGGCTGGTTTATAAGGGTGCAATGGATTCACGCCCTCAAGATGAAATCGCATTTGGTATTGCACGCATCAACATGAATGACGATGTCAGTGCTGACCGTCATCAAGAAATCGATGCAGAAATTTATTATGGCTTACATGCCACTAATTGGCTCACCATTCGCCCGAATGTGCAATATGTGCGTCACGTCGGTGCATATAAAGATGGTGAAAATGTCTGGGTGGGCGGAATCAAGTTTAATACGTCATTTTAAAATATAGTTTTTAGTTGCAAATACACTATTGAATCTCTAGGTGCTTTGTTGCAGTAATGGGCAATGCCTGCTTAAGACATTGATGTATTTATAACTCAGAATTTAACAATAAGGGTGCTCATGCCTGTCATGTGCATGGACTTTCAAAAAAACTTTTATAGGTGTTCAATATGAATACTTCATCATCAGGTTCGGTACTGAAAACGATTTTAGCGGTCATTGCCGCTGTTTTCGGTATAGGACTGCTGATTGGAGGGATTTATCTTGCAGTGCTGGGTGGGTCTTGGTACTACATCATTGCAGGTATTCTCTTTATTGCGACCGCAGTTCTCTTGTATAAACGAAAAAGTGCTGCACTCCTTGTTTATGCCATATTCGTTTTGGCGACAGTGGTGTGGGGGCTGTGGGAAGTCGGTTCAGATTTCTTTGCACTTGCGCCGCGTTTAGATATTCTAGGTCTATTCGGTTTAGCGCTGCTGATTCCGGCTGCCACACGTGGCTTTGATCATGCTAAAACCGCGAAAATTGTCTTGGGTGGTTCACTGGCCATTACCATCGCTGTCATGATTTATGCTGTATTTAATGACCCGCAAGAAATTCGCGGTGAATTAAAATCGCAGCAGCCTGCAGCCCACCAGCCAATCCCTGGTGTGGCAGATGAAGACTGGCCGGCTTATGGCCGTACCCAGTCCGGGTTACGGTATTCACCCTTAAAGCAGATTAATACTGAAAATGTCAAAGATTTACAGGTAGCTTGGGAATATCACACGGGCGAATTCAAGACTGAAAATGACTCGGGTGAAACCACCAATCAGGTTACTCCAATCAAGGTGGGTGACAACATGTACATCTGTACCACTCACCAGAAATTGACTGCACTTGATCCGGCAACCGGTAAGGCGAAATGGACCTATGATCCAAAGCTGAAAGCTGATCATACCTATCAGCATTTAACCTGCCGTGGCGTATCTTATTATGATGTCAACAATACGGCTGGTTTTGAAAGCAGTCTCGCTGCGAAAAAAAGCAGCTCTGCTGAATGTCCACAAAAAGTCATTTTACCGGTCAATGATGGGCGTCTGGTTGCGGTAAACGCAACCACCGGTAAAGTCTGCTCTGACTTTGGTAAAAATGGCGAAGTCGATCTGCAAAAAGATATGCCATTCCCATATCCAGGCGGTTATATTCCAACCTCACCGCCTGTAGTAACCGGCACGACGATCATTATTGCGGGTTCAACCACAGACAACTATTCAACTGAAGAACCGTCAGGTGTGATCCGTGGTTACGATGTCAATACCGGTGAACTGCTTTGGGTATTTGACACAGGCGCTGAAGATCCGAATTTGATTCCTGCACCGGGTCAAAAATTTGTACATAACTCTCCAAATGCCTGGGCACCTTTGGCCTATGATGCAGAGCTAGATATCGTCTACGTACCAACGGGTGTCGGTACACCGGATATTTACGGTGGTCACCGGACTGAACTGGACGAGCGTTATGCCAACTCGATGCTGGCCTTGAATGCGACGACCGGCAAACTGGTATGGAACTTCCAGACTACCCATCACGATTTGTGGGATATGGACGTACCTTCACAGCCAACATTGACCGAGATTAAAGACAAAAACGGCAATATGGTTCCAGCCATTTATGTCTTGACCAAAACGGGTAATGCTTTTGTGCTAGACCGTCGTAATGGTAAAGCGATTGTGCCGATTACCGAGAAACCGGTACCACAATCTGTGAAGCGTGGACCTCAAACCAAAGGCGAGTTCTATTCTAAAACTCAACCGTTCTCTGACTTTAATCTGGCGCCACAAGATAAATTGACCGATAAACAGATGTGGGGTGCGACCATGTTTGACCAGTTGGTCTGCCGTGTTGCTTTCCACAAACTGAATTACGATGGCATTTATACCCCACCTTCTGAAAATGGGACGCTGGTCTTCCCGGGTAACCTAGGTGTGTTTGAATGGGGTGGTATGTCGGTGAATCCGGACCGTCAAATTGCATTAACCAACCCGATTGGCCTGCCATTTGTATCAAAACTGATTCCTCAAGATCCGAACCGTCCTAAGACGGCTAAAGGTGCAGGTACAGAAGCCGGCGTTCAACCGATGTATGGTGTGCCTTATGGCGTTGAAATCAGTGCGTTCCTGTCTCCATTCGGTCTACCGTGTAAACAGCCATCATGGGGCTTTGTTGCAGGTGTGGACTTAAATACTCATGAAGTGGCATGGAAACGCCGCATCGGTACCATTCGTGACAGTATGCCGGGCATTCCATTGCCGCCATTCAAAATGGGTGTGCCGATGTTGGGTGGTCCTATTTCAACTGCGGGCAACGTGATGTTTGTGGGCGGAACTCAAGATAACTACATTCGCGCCATCAATGTGAACAACGGTGATGAGTTGTGGAAAGGCCGTCTACCTGCAGGTGGTCAGGCTACACCAATGACCTATGAAGCCAATGGCAAGCAGTATGTGGTCATTATGGCAGGTGGTCATGGTTCCTTTGGGACTAAAATGGGCGACTCTCTGGTGGCTTATGCCTTGCCAGATAATAAATAGTTGAACTTTTAATTCAGTATAAAAAAGCCTGATTCGTCAGGCTTTTTTATACGCTATTGTTGAATGCCTACATCGAGTTTTAAGGACACAGAGAAATGATGTTGATTTGTTGCTGAAAGCTCAATTTCATTCAGATCGCATTAAAATAATATGCTTTGTATATGGCTGATTTTAAGCGAAATTCAGATAAAGGATTAATTAAGTCTAAATTTATCGAACACAGAATTTTTAAGCTCAAAATATTCCTATTCATTGAGCGAACTATATGTCATCGAATTAGCATACTTATTTGGTATCGATGCTTAAAACAAAATGAGTTGAATCATGAGATGTACGCCATCTCGATAAGGTATTTGCCGCATTAAACCACTTTCAAATAAGGCCTGTCATTTATGTACCAAAGCCCGAAATTTCCATTCGTGAGATCGACCTTGTCCTGCCTGATTGCTTGCGCAGGTCAGAACATTTATGCAGAAAATGATACACAAGAAGTCCAAAGGTTAGACACGATTGTCATTCAAGCGACCCGTACCGATCGGGAGCGATTGACCACACCGGCGTCAGTGTATTATCTGAATCAAGAACAAGATAACAGCCTGAATGTGAACCTTTCGGAAACATTAAAAGGCGTTCCAGGATTACAGTTAAATAATCGTGAAAACTATGCCCAAGACCTGCAAATTTCGATGCGAGGCTTTGGGGCACGTTCCAGTTTTGGTGTGCGTGGTGTGCGTTTATATGTAGATGGAATCCCTGCAACAATGCCGGATGGACAGGGGCAAACCTCGAATATTGACTTGAATAGTCTGGGCCATATTGAAGTATTGGGTGGTGGATTTTCATCACTGTATGGCAACTCTTCCGGAGGAACGATTTTAACCACCACAAGGGAAGGGCAAGGCGCTGACTCAATTGAACTGGGGCATTCTGCAGGGAGCCAGAACAAAGGGCAGACCAAGCTGGTTTTGCAAGGCGGTTCAGAGAATGCTTCAGAGCCAAGCTATGTCATTAGCTCCTCTTATTTTGATACCAATGGTTACCGTGACCACAGCAGTGCACATAAAGTTCTGAATAATGCCAAACTGACTTGGGATCTGGAAGATGGCAGTAAAATTAACTGGGTCAATAACTACGTCAAAATTGAAGCAGATGATCCAGGTGGTTTAACTCGTCCACAATGGGAAGCCAATCCGAAGCAAGTGGTTGGTAATGTCACCAAATACAATGCTCGTAAAGAAATTGAACAACTGCAAACAGGTTTGACCTGGAATAAGCCGATCAATGACCAGCATGAACTGTATGGCATGGCCTACTGGGGACAGCGCGCAGTCACGCAATATCAGTCGATTCCAAAGTGTGCATATGAAGAAAATACTGATATTTGTAAACCTAATACAGTTCAACTAGCCCGAAATCATCCCGGTGGTGTCATTGATTTTGACCGTCAGTTTTATGGGGCAGACCTACGTTGGACAGATAGAGATGTTTTGCCAAATACTAAATTGATTGCTGGACTTGCTGTTGATGCCATGACCGAAGACCGAAAAGGTTATCTAAACTATGTGGGGAATACTTTTGGAGTTAAAGGTGAGTTACGTCGTGATGAAGACAATACCTTATGGAATGCGGATCCTTATTTACAGATATCTTATAACTTTATGCCAGATTGGACTCTAGATGCCGGCCTGCGCTATAGCAATGTACATTTCAAGTCTAAAGACAAGTTTCTGGCGAATGGCAATAATTCGGGTAAAACCGATTATCAGAAATTACTGCCTTCAGCTGCGTTAAGCTGGCAGATTTTTCCTGAGCTGATGACTTATGCCAGTTATGCACAAGGCTTTGAAACGCCCACCTTTACCGAAATGGCTTATCCTGCAAGTGGGAGTTTTGATAAAGCCCTTAATTTAAAAGCAGCAGAAAGTGAAACCTATGAACTTGGGTTGAAGTCTGCCAATATCTTAGGTGATTTTACTGTTGCAGTTTTTCAGACCAAGACAAAGAATGACATTGTTTCTGCAGGTAATGATAATGGTCGCTCTACTTTCCGTAATGCGGATAAAACTTTAAGAGAAGGTATTGAACTCTCCTGGAATAAAAACCTATGGCGTGACCTCACTGCACAGGCCAGCTATAGCTATATTGATGCTACTTTTGATGCAGATATTCCTGAAATTTTAAATCAGAATGGCAGTATTGCAGTGTCGAGAGTTGAATCAGGAAACTATATTCCGGGGATTGCCAAAAATCAGGCATTTTTAAGTTTGGGCTGGAAGCCTGAAAAAGGTCTACATGCAGGTCTGGATGTGCGTTACTCGGACAAGATTTATGTGAATGACTTGAATTCTGATGCTGCACCACGCTACACGGTTGCTGGCGCCAATGTGGGTTATCACTGGAAAATGCAGGATTGGGCGGTGAATACTTTTGCGCGTGTCGATAACCTGTTTGATAAAGATTATTCTGGTTCGGTGATTGTCAATGAAAGCAATAACCGTTTCTTTGAGCCGGCAGAAGGGCGGAACTGGAGCGCTGGTTTGAGTGTGACAAAAGAATTTTAATTGAAATGATTTAGGGCTGTTAAATTTTCAAAAAAACAAAATCCCGTTTCCTGAGCGGGATTTTTTAATATTTAAGTTTTGAAAAGTTGATCAGAGGATTTGAGATAAAACTAGATCTTTTGCTGATTCACCCGTTTCGATAGTTCCTCGGCACTTTCGACTCGTTTAGAATATCGATCGGTGAGATAAGCAGACTGATCACGGGTGAGGAGGGTGAACTTGTAAAGTTCCTCCATTTTCTATCTAATATTTGATTAGAATAAATATGAAGTAAGTAAATTGAAAATCTTTTTCTACGTTAATAATAACTTGAAATATAGTGTCTTTTTATAGTGTTATGTTTATAATTTAACCTGTAGATAACATGTAATAAGAGATAATAATGCAAGGGTCTATTTTAGATTATTCAGTGCAGCATAATACCGGTATTATTAGTGGAGATGATCAGAACCGTTATCAATTCATTGGTAGTGAGTGGAGAGGTCAGACTCTGCCAGCACGTGGACAGCGTGTAGATTTTGAGACATTAGGACAGGGGCAAGCGAAAGACGTTTATTTGTTGTCAGCTCCTAATCCTTTTACAAATCAAGTTGGACAAAAAAATCGAATTGTTGCGGCACTGCTTGCACTTTTCTTAGGTGGATTTGGTGTTCATAAATTTTATTTAGGTCGTATAGGCTGGGGAATTGTCTATCTGATTTTCTGCTGGACATTTATCCCAGCGATTGTCGCATTTATTGAGTTTATTATTTATTTATGTACTTCAGAAGAAGATTTTGCCCGAAAATATGGCTAAATGATGATTGAAAAAGGGCGATATCGCCCTTTTTTTGTCTGCTTTATTTAGCAGGTTGTCCCCATTCATTATTATTCTGTTTTGTTTCAGTGGCAAACCAAATAATCAGTAGAATAAATCCAATTAAGGGTACTAAGCCAATTAAATACCACCAACCAGATTTACCAATATCATGTAATCGGCGTATAGATACGGCAAGGGCTGGTATAAATAAAGCAAGAACAGTTAGCACATAAAATAAGAATTCAGAACCAAGTATTGCATCAAGAATTTGAGCAATAATTAATATAATAAATTGGGTGAGGGCAAAGAACCAAAACTCTTTACGACGTGCACGACCCGTGAAATTTGCATAGTTTTTTAGACATTTTACAAACCAATCAACTATATTGAAATTTTCTTCAGACTGATTTTGATTGGAAATCTTGTCTAAGTGAACTGATAAATTTTGAATAGTACTGTTTGCATTCCCAATTGCTAGATATACATCAATCGCTTGTCCTTCAGTATCAATTGCAAAATCTACTTTGTCTCCGCTTGCCGGGGGACGCTGACCACGCCAGTCAGAACCTTTAAAGTTATAGCGATTTTGATCATCCCCACTAATCACACCAGCATTATGCTGGATAGAATAATCTAAAATAACCCCTTTCATTTTTGTCCTCTTTCTTTGTGTTTAATTTTTAAATTATTTTTAATTTCATATGGATAATAGCATATTTGCATGCCTGTTTTTATATGATTATTACTATGATTGGTCAGATTTTTTTATGCATTGAATTACACTGAATTGTATATAAAAAAATCCCGCTACAGGAGCGGGATTTTTTTAATCTTCTAATTACCAGCTTAACGCACCACCAGTTTGGTAATCTGTTACACGCGTCTCGAAGAAATTCTTCTCTTTACGCAAGTCCATCATCTCTGACATCCACTGGAACGGGTTGTTCACACCAGCAAATTGCTCAGGCAAGCCTAACTGCGCCAGACGACGGTTAGCAATAAACTTCAGGTATTCTTCCATCATGCCAGCATTCATGCCGAGTACACCGCGTGGCATAGTGTCACGTGCATATTCGATTTCCAGCATCGTACCTTCAAGAATCATCTGAATGATTTCTTCCTGGAATTCAGTGGTCCATAGACCCGGGTTTTCGATCTTGATCTGGTTGATCATATCGATACCGAAGTTCAGGTGCATCGACTCGTCACGCAGGATGTACTGGAACTGCTCGGCAACACCATTCATCTTGTTACGACGGCCCATAGACAGGATCTGGCTGAAACCACAGTAGAAGAAAATACCTTCAAGAACACAGTAGAACGCGATCAGGTTGCGAAGCAGGATCTGGTCATTTTCAGGTGTGCCAGTTTTGAACGTAGGATCACTTAAAGACTGAGTATATTTCAGGCCCCACGCAGCTTTACGTGCAACTGACGGTACTTCACGGTACATGTTGAAGACTTCGCCTTCATCCATACCTAGCGACTCGATACAGTACTGGTAAGCGTGTGTGTGAATCGCTTCTTCAAACGCTTGACGCAAGATGTACTGACGGCATTCAGGGTTGGTAATATGACGGTAAATCGCCAGTACCAGATTGTTTGCAACCAGTGAATCGGCAGTCGAGAAGAAACCAAGTGAACGCATCACAATGGTACGTTCATCTTCAGTCAAGCCATTTTCAGACTTCCACAACGCAATGTCGTGGTTCATGTTCACTTCTTGTGGCATCCAGTGGTTTGCACATCCGTCCAGATACTTCTGCCAAGCCCATTCGTATTTGAATGGAACAAGCTGGTTCAAGTCTGCACGACAGTTGATCATCGCCTTGTCATCAACCTGAACGCGTTGCGCACCCATTTCAAGCTCTTCCAGACCCGGTGCAACATCAAGCTGCTCTAGGGAAGCAGATGCTCTTGCCAGCGAATCGGTTGGATTTGATCCTCGGTTTTGAGTGGCTCTAAGGGGTTGTGCAGCTGCCACATCCGGCGATGCGTTGCCTGCATCAGATACCATCTGTGAATTAGTCGCTTTTTGCGGCTCGACGGGCGCAGGCTGCTGTTCAGGTGCAGCCGGTTTTTGCGAATCATCTTCGAAATCGTCCCAACTTAGGATAGACATATCAATTCTCTCTACGTTGCTTTATATCTTTTATGAGACATTCAGCTTGGCTGAGATGTCTTACTATACGCTTAATTTGTGTAAGCAAAATTAAGTTTTGTCGATGAATGCTCTAGTTTTATACAGGAGCAATGATCCCCACTACTTATTTTGCTTACGCTGCTGGCGAACTTTGAACCAGAAATAAGCAATCGGTAAATAAAAGGTAATACCAAAGGAAATCAGCAATGCCGCAAGTCCTAACATGTAGTTATGAGTCATATGAGGCATTGAGGTTTCCTTTTATTTAAATTGAGAGGCTTTTCAACCTCTCATTGTGTTACCAAAAACTTAATTGATTTGGGTAACTGCGACAGTGTGCACAAACATTTTCCCACCGATTAAATCGGTATCTAACATAAGCGCGAACACTAACGCCTTGAGGATAAGTACAATTACTCATCGGTCAGCTCCTAATTACAAAATGGAGCTTTCAGAGGAGTGACTCACACTCTAAATTTTGCTAAAGTAGTCAGCGTTAAGTCCGCTAAAATTTAACACAGATTACCTTTGTTACTTTCTAGAGTGTTGCTAAACCTCTGAAAGCTTGGGTTTTCAAATCAATGGTCTGTCACTTGTGATAGGCCATTTTTTATTGCTTAAAATTTATAAAACTCTTATGTCCGCACCTCCTTTTTTAATTTCATTCAGTTTGGAATCCCCCTAAATCCCCCTTTAAAAAGGGGGACTTTCTCCCTCCTTTATTAAAGGAGGGTCGGGGAGGATTTAAAACCTGTCAGATTACTGACAAGCTTCACAATCAGGGTTGTCAATTGAACATGCCATTGGCACTGGAGCCGCTTGCGCAAAACCTTCTTCCTCTGCAGGAGCTTCAGGTTTTTGCGCTTCAACCACCGGAGCTGCTGCTACAACAGGAGCCGCAACAGTTGCGGGTTTAACGGCGTTCAATGCGCCAGTGTTAATTGTAGATTTCTCAGCAGAAGTCGCACCCAATGCACGTAGGTAATAAGTGGTTTTCAGACCACGTAACCAGGCCATCTTATAAGTGATGTCCAGTTTCTTACCATTTGCACCAGCGATGTAAAGGTTAAGAGACTGTGCTTGGTCGATCCATTTTTGACGACGTGAAGCAGCATCCACGATCCAGCGAGTTTCAACTTCAAACGCAGTCGCGAAGATCGCTTTAAGCTCTTCAGGAATACGGGAAATCTTCTGAACAGAACCTTCGAAGTGTTTCAGGTCATTGACCATTACCGCATCCCAAAGACCACGTTCTTTCAACGCACGTACCAGGTATGGGTTAATCACGGTGAATTCGCCAGACAGGTTGGATTTCACATACAAGTTCTGGAACGTTGGCTCAATTGATTGAGATACGCCACAGATGTTTGAAATCGTTGCAGTCGGTGCAATCGCCATCACGTTCGAGTTACGCATACCGTCTTTTTGAACTTTGGCACGTAAAGTATCCCAGTCCAGACGTTGAGTGCGGTCTACTTCGAACATGCGTTCTGGACGAGTTTTCGCAACCAGATCAAGCGAGTCGATTGGCAGAATACCTTGATCCCACAATGAACCCTTGAATGTTTCGTATGTACCACGTTCAACAGCCAAATCACTCGATGTTGAAATCGCGTAGTACGAAATCACTTCCATCGATTCATCAGCAAACTCGACCGCAGCATCAGAACCATAAGCCAGGTTCATCTCATACAGCGCATCCTGGAAGCCCATGATACCCATACCGACTGGACGGTGTTTCAGGTTCGAGTTGCGCGCTTGCGGAACAGCGTAGTAGTTGATGTCGATCACGTTGTCGAGCATACGAACGGCTGTTTTAACCGTACGTGCCAGTTTTTCGCGATCAAGAACACCACCTTGAACATGTTGTACCAGGTTAATCGAACCCAGGTTACATACCGCGATTTCTTCTTTGCTGGTGTTCAGCGTAATTTCTGTACATAAGTTAGAAGAGTGAACTACACCTACGTGTTGTTGTGGTGAACGCAGGTTACATACGTCTTTGAATGTGATCCACGGGTGACCAGTTTCAAACAGCATAGACAGCATTTTGCGCCACAAATCTTTTGCACGGATTTTCTTGTGCAACATGTTTGTTTCTTTGGCAATTGCTTCGTAATGCGTATAACGCTCAGCGAATGCAGCACCAGTCAAATCATGCAGATCAGGTGTTTCAGAAGGGGTGAACAGTGTCCATTCTGCATCTTCGAATACACGTTGCATGAACAGGTCAGGAACCCAGTTCGCAGTGTTCATGTCATGGGTACGACGACGGTCATCACCAGTGTTCTTACGAAGTTCCAGGAATTCTTCGATGTCGAGGTGCCAGGTTTCAAGGTATGCACATACTGCACCTTTACGCTTACCGCCTTGGTTCACTGCAACAGCTGTATCGTTCGCCACTTTCAGGAACGGAACAACACCTTGCGACTTACCATTTGTACCTTTGATGTATGAGTTCAAGGCACGAACTGGCGTCCAGTCATTACCTAAACCGCCTGCCCATTTAGACAGCATTGCGTTGTCACGCATTGCGCCATAGATGTCGTACAGGTCATCATCAATTGTAGTCAAGTAGCAGCTAGACAACTGTGGACGTAGCGTACCTGAGTTAAACAGGGTAGGCGTCGATGCCATGTAGTCGAAGCTAGATAATAAGTTATAGAACTCGATTGCACGGTCTTCACGGTTTTCTTCATTGAGCGACAAGCCCATAGAAACACGCATAAAGAACAATTGCGGAAGTTCGAAGCGTACGCCATCTGAATGGATGAAGTAACGGTCAAATAAAGTTTGAAGACCCAGGTAAGTAAACTGATTCGAGCGTTCCGGTTGAATCGCCGCTGCCAGTTTCGCCAAGTCAAAGTTCAATAATTCTGGAGAAAGCAGCTCAAGCTCAATCCCTTTTTTCAGGTAAGTTTCTAGCGCTTCACCTTCAACTGTATCTACAGGTAGACCCAGGAATTTCAAACCAGTCGCAACCAGGTCATCACGCAATAAACGTGCAGTCACATATGTATAGTTAGGCTCTTGCTCAATACGGGTACGGGTCGCCATCATCATCGTGGTCGAGATGTCAGACTCTTTTACGCCGTTGTACAAGTTTTTCACAGTCTCATCGACAATGGCTTGTACATCAATCCCTTCAAGGCCTTCTGCTGCTTTAGTAACATGCGCAGTTAAAGCACTTAAATCTAGTGGCTTGAGTTTGCCTTCAGCATCGGTAATTTGCAGGGTCGGGTGATGATGTGCACCTAACTGTTTACGTGCTTCAGAACGTTGTTCACGGTAAATGACATAAGAGCGTGCAACTTTCTGTTCGCCCGTACGCATTAGCGCAAGTTCAACTTGGTCTTGAATTTCTTCAATATGAATCGTTCCGCCAGAAGGTAAACGACGTTTAAAGGTATTTAATACCATTTCCGTCAGTTGCTCGATACGATCATGGATCCGGCTCGAGTCAGCGCTTTGTTGGCCTTCAACCGCCAAAAACGCTTTACCAATTGCGACAGAAATTTTTTCTGCATCAAAAGCGGCAACATCACCGGTGCGTTTAATCACCTGAAGTTGACCAGGAGTTGAAGTGATTACGCTCATGTTAGCATAGCTCCGTTGTCATCTATTTTTATGTTTATAGACCGTTTGAACTGGGCAAAATTTATGCCACAGTGTTTGAGGAATAAACACAAGACCTAGTGGTTTTAAAATTAATTGAACACAAGATACGGGAAAATTTAGGGTAGATCAATATTGACATTTAGCTAAATATTTTTCTTAAGTTGTGCTTTAATCCTTGTAAAAATATCGCTATTTTTATTGATTTTTGTATAAGCCTTATCAGGCAAGGCATAGCATAACAAAGTCAAAAGAAAGTGCTTATAGATAACACTGTGGATAACTAAAAAGTGCTGAATCAAGCAGTCATATTTTGTCCATGTAATAGTTGTGTAAATCGCAACTCAGATCTAAGCCACTGTTTCAAGCATAATTGTCCAAAAAATGCACGATAAAATATTACAAAATGCTATCTTGATGTATCAGTTTGGTGAACGCTATCTTGTTTACAATGTAAACGTGTGTATATTGCAAGCATATTAAAAACGTATCTATTGGATTTCAAAAGGATACGCCTATAGCGTAGATCCACCAAATAAGGGGCAATACATGAGCCAAGAAGAAAAGTTACCCAAGATTTTAATTGTTGAAGATGACGAGCGTCTTGCTCGTTTAACGCAAGAATACCTCATCCGTAACGGACTTGAGGTGGGGGTAGAGCCGGATGGTAACCGTGCCATTCGTCGGATTATTGCCGAGCAGCCAGATATGGTGGTGCTGGATGTAATGTTACCAGGTGCTGATGGCTTGACCATTTGCCGTGAAGTGCGTCCACATTATCATCAGCCGATTTTGATGTTGACTGCGCGTACTGAAGACATGGATCAGGTTTTAGGTCTGGAAATGGGTGCAGATGACTATGTCGCTAAGCCTGTTCAGCCGCGTGTATTGCTGGCACGTATTCGTGCATTATTGCGCCGTACTGATAAGGTACCTGAAGATGAAGTGGCACAGCGCATCGAATTTGATGATCTGGTCATCGACAACGGCGGTCGTTCAGTGACCTTAAATGGCGATCTGGTTGATTTTACCAGTGCAGAATATGACCTGTTATGGTTGCTTGCATCGAATGCTGGCCGTATTCTCTCTCGCGAAGATATTTTCGAGCGTTTACGTGGTATCGAATATGATGGCCAAGACCGTTCAATCGATGTGCGTATTTCTCGTATCCGTCCAAAAATCGGTGACGATCCAGAAAATCCGAAGCGTATTAAAACAGTACGTAGTAAGGGTTATCTTTTTGTTAAAGAGACCAATGGTCTTTAAGCAAATGTGGTTTGTTGCTTGAACAAGCAGGATAAATTATAGGTGTTTAAACACAGTATATTTTTGCGTATATACGCAGGACTCGTCATTCTTGTCGTCTTGGTGGCGGTGTTCGGCTATTTGTTGGTACAGATTATCAACTATCAGCGTGCGCAAGAATATCGCGAATCCCTGACTGATGGTATGGCATATATCATCAGTGAGGGGGTTGCACGCCAGCCAAATCTCCAGCAAAAAATGGATTGGGTTTCTGATGCCTCCGATTTGCTGGAATTGCCCATTCACTATGTAGAAGCCAGCAAGGTCGACATTACCCGTGCTGAAGGGCGCCGTATTGCCGAACGAAAAGCGGTGGTGCGTTGGGACGCTGAATCGGGTATTGCCTATATTGTAGTTGGGCTGCGTGATGACCCGGGTCATTACCTTTATATTAAGGCCGACAGCATTACTGAGCGCCAGATGAAGGCCTTACCAGTCTTTATTCTGGATTATCTGGTCTACTATCCAGGTCAGGAAAAAGAATACCTGGCTCGTATTCAGGATTATTTTTCTTATCCGGTTTCCATCGAAAACGTCCAGAATCTACCTTTAGACTCCGAGCAAATCGGACGTCTGCGTCTGGACCATAGCATCATTTTATACCGCGATAATGCCTCTATTCGTGGCACCACGATTTCAATTATTTCACCGATTCCTGGTTCGACTTCGCAAGTATTGGTCATGGGGCCGGTACCCTTGTTTAACTGGATGCCATTCCAGTTGGCGACCGGTATTACCTTATTAAGCCTTTTTGTGTTGAGTCTGGGTGTTTATGGTCTTCTGGTTCCGATGCAGCGTAAGTTGCGTGAAGTCAGCTATGCCTTAAACAAAATGAAATCGGGTAATATGTCATTGCGTCTTCCTGTGGAAGGCAGTGACGAGATGTCTACACTGGCGTCTAGCTATAACAATATGTCAGATCATATCCAGCGTTTGATCGAAGCGCAGCGTGAGTTGATGCGTGCGGTGTCGCATGAGTTGCGTACACCGGTGGCACGAATCCGCTTTGGTGTGGAAATGATGGCGGATGAAGATGACTACGATTATCGTCTGCAACAGGTGGAACAGATTGATAAAGATATTGAAGCGCTGAATACCTTGATTGATGAGATCATGACCTATGCCAAACTGGAACAGGGCATGCCGTCGATTGAGTTTGAGCAAATCGATCTGTATGACGTACTGAATCAGGTGGCACAAGAAACTGAAGCGCTGAAAACCCAGAAAATCATCGAATTACATCCAATGCCTGTTGCGGTCACAGTAGAGGCGGAGCGTCGTTATCTGCATCGTGTAATTCAGAATCTGGTCGGCAATGCTGTACGTTATTGCGATAATAAAATCTTGATTAGCGGCGGTCTGGATCAGGATGGTCAGGCCTATGTTTGCGTTGAAGATGACGGGCCGGGGATTCCAGAAATAGATCGTGCCCGCATTTTTGAAGCCTTTGCCCGACTGGATGATAGCCGTACCCGTGCGTCGGGTGGTTATGGTTTAGGTTTGTCGATTGTCAGCCGGATTGCGTACTGGTTTGGTGGCACGATTCAGGTGGATCAAAGTCCGACGCTGAGTGGTGCGCGTTTTACCATGACCTGGCCGGCACAACGTTATGTCAAGAAGAGTAAGCGCAAAATGCTGGAAAAAAAGCCAGAGGAAGCGAGTGATCATTTAGCTTGATATTGTGTAAATGATTTTGGTCATAAAAAAACGATGCATCAGCATCGTTTTTTATTGGAAGAGATTTTATTCCTGAATGGTCGCATCAGGTTCAATGAGTGATTTGCCCTCTTTTAAGCTTTGTAGCGCTTCAGGGTTAAAGTCGATCAACAGTTTGGTGTTTTTCGCATCGACGTTATAACGCTGAATCAGTTTTTGGTCGCCTGATAAGGTTTCGACTTTATATTCGTCAGCGATATTCATAATGCCATCCAGATTGATGCTGGAAGAAGCATGGTCCTCTTGAAAAAGTGCATGGATGTCACGTAAGTCAAAAGCTGCCTGGCTTATGTTGGGATTTTTCTGGATGTAATTTTCTATATGGCGAACCAGTAATTGAGCAAATAAAAAATAATTAGGTCGATGGGAAAAGCGTAGAGACATGCAAGGACTCCTTATTGTTACTTTATTAATGTCATGATGTGGTTTAGAAATAGAAATAACATATTCTGAATCAGTCCGTTGAGCATGTTGCAAAAAGACACAATTGCCAATCCAAGATTACCAAGTAGCTGCAGGGGGTAAAGCAACAGTTAAATATAAAAAATCACATTAAATATCAAGTTAAATCAATTGGTTTGAAAGAAAAAATAGTTGTTAAAATAAGTTTTTATCCGATTTAACTTGGATTCAATAGTGAAAAGGACTATATCTAAATGGGTGGGCGAGAAAAGCAGCTCATCGATCAGTCTATTTTCTGGCAGCGCTATTTATAGAAAAATTAATAGATAATTAAAATTTAATTTGGGAAAACGATTAAAACGAATTCTGAATGATTAAAGTCAAATTAAATGCTGAAATGTCTAAAAAATCATCCCAAAGACTAAGGCTTATAAACTAGCAAGTGAAATCCAAAATCAGGTACAATTGGCGGGATTAATTTTGTGTTTGGTGTATTTGAAGGCCAATACATACATTCTTTGTTAACAAATAGGCCTGCCAGGAGTTATCCCCGCATGAGTGCTATTACTCCATACGAATGGGCAATTATTGCCTTCGTGATCGGCGTTACATTTTTATGCGTCTTTATGCTGACTGTCCCATTACTCCTCGGGGGTAAATCATGGGGCCGTGCCAAGCAGGAGCAGTTTGAGTCAGGTGTAGTTAGCGCAGGTGGAGCTCGTATCCGCTTGTCTGCAAAGTTCTATTTAGTTGCAATTTTCTTTGTGGTGTTTGATTTAGAAGCACTTTATCTATATGCATGGGCAGTTTCTGTTCGTGAGGTAGGTTGGATTGGTTTTGCAACTGCAGCTATCTTTATCATAGTTTTACTTGTTGGTTTGATTTACGAATTATCGACAGGCGCACTCAATTGGGCACCTTCAGACAGACGTAAGGCAGCAGGAATTAAAGCTAAGATTGGTTCGCCAAATATGGATCTTGCAGAAATTACGCGCTTCAACTCGATTGAAGAATTGGTGATGGATCCAACGGGTCAAATCCCGGCTCAATCATCTGGTTTTGTGAAAAAGTCACAAACTCAATTATCTGATAAGGAGTAAGACGGGATGAAATATACATTAACCCGTGCGAATCCGAATGCTGACCAATATCCACTTCAGGAACGTATTGTTGTAGAAGATCCGTTGCTAGAAGAAGAAGTGAATAAAAATGTATTCATGACTCGCTTAGAGGATGTGGTACATACAGCAGTCAACTGGGGTCGTAAAAACTCAGTTTGGCCATTTAACTTTGGTACATCTTGCTGCTACGTAGAATATGCAACGACCTTGACCGGCGTGCATGACTTGTCACGTTTTGGTGCCGAGGTTATCCGTGCTTCACCGCGTCAGGCGGACTTAATGATTGTAGCGGGTACTTGCTTCGTAAAAATGGCGCCAGTAATTCAGCGTCTGTACGAACAGATGCTTGAACCAAAATGGGTCATTTCAATGGGTGCATGTGCCAACTCAGGTGGTATGTACGATATTTATTCAGTCGTACAAGGTGTGGATAAAATCATCCCGGTCGATGTGTATATTCCAGGTTGCCCACCACGTCCTGAAGCTTTGATTCAGGCATTGATGCTGTTGCAAGACCAGATTCAACTAGAGCGTCGTCCGCTTTCTGCGGTGATCGGTGATGATCTTAAGCCAGTGTATAAGCCAAAGATGATGCCGGAACGTGACCGTAAGAAAGACCAGCGTGTTGCTGTGAAGAACTTACGCTCTATGGATGAAATTAAATAATTTAAACGACAGGTTGTTTTGTTGTGCACCCGCTATGGGTGTAATTGTCGTTTAGGTTGACTGAATTTGTATTAAATAGGAAGCCAAGCCAATGGCTGAAACTGACATTGCTATGCCAGAATCAACGCCTGTTGATTCACGCCCAGCATTTGCCATCATTGAAGAACTCAAAACCAAATTTGGTGAGAACTTCTTTGTGCAAACGACTTTCGAGGATTTCCCGACAGTCTGGGTTGAGCGCGCACGTGTACAAGAAGTTTTAATGTTTTTGCGTACAGTGTCACGTCCTTACGTGATGTTGTTCGACCTGTCAGCGGTAGATGAGCGTCTGCGTACGCACCGCGACGGTTTACCTGCGTCTGACTTCACCGTGTTCTATCACCTGTTGTCGCTCGAGCGTAATACTGACATTCGTATTAAAGTTGCCTTAGCTGAAAGCGATTTGAATCTTCCGACGGCAACCAATATTTGGCCAAATGCCAACTGGTACGAACGTGAAGCTTACGATATGTTCGGGATCAATTTCGAAGGGCATCCAATGCTCCGTCGTATCTTGTTGCCAACCTATTGGGAAGGTCATCCGCTACGTAAAGAATATTCTGCACGTGCGACTGAATATACGCCGTATTTGCAAGATAAAGCCAAACAGGACTACGAACAGGAACATCTTCGTTTCGTCCCTGAAGATTGGGGTATGAAGCGTGGCAATGCCGATGAAGACTTTATGTTCCTGAACTTGGGTCCGAACCATCCATCTGCGCACGGTGCGTTCCGTGTGATCTTGCAGCTGGATGGTGAAGAAGTGAAAGACTGTGTGCCTGATATCGGTTATCACCACCGTGGTGTGGAAAAGATGGCTGAACGTCAAACCTGGCATTCATTCATTCCGTATACAGACCGTGTCGACTACCTCGGTGGTTGTGCGCAAAACATGCCTTACGTACTTGGCGTAGAGCAAATGGCCGGTATTACTGTACCTGACCGTGCGCAATGTATCCGCGTGATGATGTCTGAACTGTTCCGTATCAATAACCACTTGTTGTTCATTGGTACTGCGATTCAAGATGCCGGTGGTATGACGCCAGTCTTCTACATGTTTGCTGACCGTCAGAAAATCTATGACGCGATTGAAGCGATCACCGGTTATCGTATGCATCCGGCATGGTTCCGTATCGGTGGTACCGCACATGACCTTCCAAACAACTGGCAGCACCTGATCCGTGAAATTTTGGACTGGATGCCGAAACGTTTGAAGGAATATCATACTGCAGCGCTGAAAAACTCGGTGTTTGTGGGTCGTACCCGTAATGTTGCGCAATATGATGCAAAATCTGCATTGGCTTGGGGTGTAACAGGTACAGGTCTACGCGCTACAGGTATCGACTTTGACGTACGTAAATACCGTCCATATAGCGGTTATGAAAATTACGACTTCGAAGTGCCGGTTGAGTACGAAGGCGATGCCTATGCACGTGTCATCGTTCACTACCGTGAAATCGAAGAATCACTGAAAATTATCAAACAATGTTTAGATAATATGCCGTCTGGTGCGTACAAAGCAGACCATCCACTGGCTGTTCCACCACCAAAAGACAAGACATTACAAGATATTGAAACCTTGATTACGCACTTCCTGAGCGTATCTTGGGGTCCTGTAATGCCGGCGGGTGAAGCATCTGTGATGGCGGAAGTGGTGAAAGGCGCGTCGAACTACTACTTGACTTCAGACAAGTCAACCATGAGTTACCGTACCCGTATCCGTACACCAACCTTCACGCATTTACAGCAAATGCCTTCTGTGATTAACGGCAGCTTAATGTCTGACTTAATCATTTATTTAGCGACCATTGACGTCGTAATGGCTGACGTGGATCGCTAAGGGGTAATCGCATTATGATGATTTTGACTGATAAAAAGCCACGTGTGAATGTTGAAGGGATTTTGACTGCGGACGAAATTCACGATATCGAACATCACATGGGGCACTACCCATACCCACGTGCAGCGTGTCTAGATGCGCTGAAGTGTGTACAACGCCGTAATGGCTGGGTAGATGATGCGCAAATGAATGCCATCGCACAAATGCTCAGCATGAGCGTTGCAGACCTTGAAGGTGTGGCAACGTTCTATAACCGTATTTACCGTCAGCCGGTCGGTCGTCACGTAATTTTGTTATGTGATTCGATTGCGTGTTTCCTGATGGGTGCGGAAACTTTGGCAGAAGCATTCCAGCGCGAATTAGGCATTTCTTTTGGTCAAACGACTGCAGATGGTCGTTTCACTTTGCTGCCAATTTGCTGCCTGGGCAACTGTGACAAAGGTCCAACCTTAATGATTGATGAAGACACGCACGGTCTGGTTGAAGTGACTTCGGTGAAACAGCTGTTGGAGAAGTATGTATGAATACTGAACCAAAACCAATTTATGGCGACGGTAACCCGGAAACGCATCCATTAACATGGCGTTTAAGCAAACAAGCCAACGTGCGTAATGCAGATGATTACGAAGCGCTGGAAGGTTATGCAGGCTTTAAAAAAGCACTGACCATGTCGCCTAAAGATGTATTGGAAGTGGTTAAGGCAGCGACTGTTAAAGGTCGTGGTGGTGCAGGCTTCCCGGCAGGCATTAAATGGTCACTCATGGCGCCAAACGACAACTCAGGTCCACGTTACCTGATTTGTAATGCCGATGAGATGGAACCAGGTACCTTTAAAGACCGTTTGTTGATGGAAGATCTTCCTCATCAATTGATCGAAGGGATGCTGATTGCGGGTTATACGCTTGAAGCAACACACGGTTATATCTTTATCCGTGGCGAGTACATTGAAGCTGCTCAGTACTTAAATGAAGCACTTGAGCAAGTTCGTGCCAAAGGTTACTTAGGGGATAACATCCTTGGTACAGGCTGGAACTTCGAGTTACACGTGCATACCGGTGCGGGTCGTTATATCTGCGGTGAAGAGACTGCATTGATTAACTCGCTAGAAGGTCGCCGTGCCAACCCGCGTACTAAACCGCCATTCCCGCAAGTTGCAGGTGCTTGGGGTCGTCCTACGATTGTGAACAACGTAGAGACCTACAACAACTTACCGGCAATCATGCTGCGTGGTCCTGAATGGTACATCAACTTATCTGCGGGTAAGTCGAAAGATCCAGGCACCAAGATTTATGGTGCATCAGGTAAAGTGAAATTCCCGGGTCTATGGGAGCTTCCATTTGGTACGACAGCACGTGAAGTGATTGAAGACCATGCTGGTGGTATGCGTGACGGTTTGAAACTGAAAGCATGGTTACCGGGTGGTGCATCGACTGACTTCCTGGCTGCTGAGCATATTGATCTTCCTATGGATGCGGAAAGCATCATGAAGGCAGGTTCGCGTTTAGGGACTTGTTTGTTGATGGTGGTAGATGAAACCCAATGTATGGTTTCAGCGACACGTAACCTCGAAGAATTCTTTGCACGCGAATCATGTGGTTTCTGTACGCCTTGCCGTGATGGCTTACCTTGGGCGGTGAAAGCGCTGAAAGCACTGGAAGATGGCACAGGTAAGAAAGAAGATATCGATCACTTACAAGAACTGACTCGTAAGCTTTGGATTGGTAAAACTTTCTGTGCCCACGCACCGGGTGCAATGGAGCCGCTTATGGGCGCACTCAAATATTTCCGTGGCGAATTTGAAGCGAAGGTTGTGAATGCCGCCGCTCAAACCAGCAACGTAGAACAAGCTTAAGGAATTCGACTATGGCTACAATTCATGTCGATGGCAAATCGTATGAAGTCAACGGCTCGGAAAACTTGCTACAAGCATGTTTGAGTCTTGGCATTGATATCCCATACTTTTGTTGGCATCCATCCTTAGGTTCTGTCGGCTCTTGCCGTCAATGTGCCGTGACCCAGTACGCGAATCCAGAAGATACGCGTGGCCGTTTGGTCATGTCATGTATGACGCCTGCATCTGACAATACCTACATCTCGATTGAAGACAAAGAAGCCAAAGATTTCCGTGCTTCGATTGTTGAATTCTTGATGACCAACCACCCGCACGACTGTCCAGTCTGTGAAGAAGGTGGTCACTGTCATTTACAAGATATGACTGTAATGACGCAGCATGACCGTCGTCGCTACCGTTTCACCAAACGTACCCATTACAACCAGGAGCTTGGCTCATTCATTTCCCACGAAATGAACCGTTGTATCGCGTGTTACCGTTGTGTGCGTTATTACAAAGACTACGCAGGTGGTACGGACTTCGGCGTGTATGCCAACGCATCACGTGTATACTTCGGCCGTCCGGAATCAGGCACTTTAGAGTCTGAATTCTCGGGTAACCTGACTGAAGTATGTCCAACAGGTGTATTCACCGACAAAACTCATTCGGCTCGCTACAACCGTAAATGGGACATGCAGTATGCGCCAAGCGTATGCCAAGGCTGTTCTTCAGGTTGTAATATCTCTCCGGGTGAACGTTATGGCGAACTTCGCCGCGTAGAAAACCGTTATAACGGTGAAGTCAACCAGTACTTCTTATGCGACAAAGGCCGTTTCGGTACAGGTTATGTGAACCGTGAAGACCGTCCGCGTCAACCACAATTCCGTCAAGGTGCAACTGTTGAAACTGTTTCAGTGGATGCAGCACTAGACACGGTCATTGCAAATATCCAGGGCAAAAAAGTATTGGGTATTGGTTCACCGCGTGCATCACTTGAGTCGAACTTCGCACTTCGTGAGTTGGTGGGTCAAGAGAACTTCTCAACAGGTCTATCTCAAAAAGAGCAAAACCTGGTTGAACTTGCTGCTTCTATCATGCAAACCGAGGGTGTTTACAACCCGAACATGCGTGAAATTGAAAGCTACGATGCTGTGTTAATTTTGGGTGAAGACCTCACACAAACTGCGCCACGTATGGCTTTATCTGTTCGCCAGGCTGCGAAAAATAAAGGCAAAGAGATGGCGGCAGAGCGCCGTACGCAAGAATGGTTGGCTGAACCGGTACAACGTATTGCCCAAGATGCGAAATCTCCGATTTACATCCTGGCTGCGACACAAACCCGTTTGTCTGACGTTGCGGAAGGTGAAGTGGTTGCTTCTCCAAATGACATCGCACGTTTAGGCTTCGCGATTGCTGCGGGTGTGAAAGGTGAAGTCATCACTGGTCTTGATGACGATGCGAAAGCATTTGCACAAACCATTGCAGATACGCTGAAAGCTGCCAAGAAACCACTGATCATCTCTGGTACAAGTCTACAAGACGCAACCATCATGGAAGCTGCTGCACAAGTAGCACAAAACCTTGGTAATGCGGGCTTGACCTTGACGGTTCCTGAAGTGAACTCGATGGGTATGGCAATCTTTGGTGGTCAAAGCCTAGAGCAAGCATTTGCACAAGATTACGATACTGTGATTGTGGTTGAAAACGACCTTTACCGTCGTCTTCCTGCTGCACAGGTCGATGCTGCACTTGCAGGTAAAGATGTGATCGTACTGGATCACTCTGAAACTGCAACAGTGAAAAAAGCCGACATCGTACTTTCTGCTGCATCGTTTGCTGAAGGTGATGGTACTGTCGTTTCTCAAGAAGGCCGTGCACAACGTTTCTACCAAGTGTATGACCCAAGCTACTACAATCCTGAATTGGCGATCAAGGAATCTTGGCGCTGGTTACACGCTCTGGAAACAGGCGTAAAAGGCAAAGCGATTTCTTGGACTTTACTGGATGATGTGATCGAGTCAGTGGCGAAAAACGTTCCTGCGCTTGAAGGCATTCTGGATGTTGCACCTGATGCGGGCTTCCGTGTTCATGGCTTGAAAGTGGCACGTGAACCACGTCGTTACTCAGGTCGTACTTCAATGCGTTCGCCATTGTCTGTACATGAGCCGAAACAGCCTACAGATAAAGACTCCGCATTAACATTCTCGATGGAAGGTTATGTCGGAGACCAGACTCCATCTCCACTGGTTCCATTTGCATGGTCTGCAGGCTGGAACTCGCCACAAGCTTGGAACAAGTTCCAGGAAACTGTGGGTGGTTCACTGAAAGGTGGTGATTCAGGCGTTCGTTTATTCGACCGTTTGACAAAACGTCCGGCACGTACATTCGTTGCACCGGCACCTGTTCTGGTCAATGCTGAAAGCTTCCGTCTAGTACCGATGCACCATATTTTTGGTTCAGGTGAATTCACGGTAAAAACACCAGCGATGGAAACGCGTATTCCTGAAGCGGTATTTGCAGTGGGTGAGCAGGATGCAGCGCGCCTGAATGTTCAAGATGGTCAGACAATCACGGTGAAAGCAGGTGAGACATCAATCGTTCTTCCAGTTCAAGTGATTGAATATTTACCGACAGGTTATATTGGCTACCCAATCGGTCTGGCACCGACGGTATCTCTTGCAGAGCCTGTTTCAGTCGCGGTAGGAGTGTAATTCATGGAACAAGAATTAATCCGTCAAACGCCGCTGTGGGCTGAAAACTGGCCAATTGCCTATTCAGTCATTCAAGCGATTGTGATTTTGCTGGTTGTAGTACTGATCGCTGCGTTGATGTCTTTTATTGAACGTCGTTTACTCGGCTTGTGGCAAGACCGTTACGGTCCGAACCGTGTTGGTCCGGGTGGTATGTTCCAGATTGTTGCCGACATGCTGAAAATCATGTTCAAGGAAGACTGGACACCTAAGTTTGCTGACAAATTGACTTTCCGTATGGCGCCAGCAGTTGCGATGGCAACTGCGGTGCTGTCGTTCATGGTTATTCCTGTATCACCTTATTTAGGTGTAGCAGACATGAACATCGGCCTGTTGTTCTTTATGGCAATGGCGGGTATTGCAGTTTATGCAGTCCTGTTCGGTGGCTGGTCATCAAACAACAAATATGCCTTACTGGGCGGTTTACGTTCTGCAGCTCAAACCATTTCGTATGAAGTGTTCTTGGGTATCTCGTTGATGGGTGTGGTGGCAATTGCCGGTTCATTCAACATGCGTGAAATCGTTGAAGCGCAAAAAGATGTCTGGTTTGTGATTCCTCAGTTCCTAGGTTTCTTGATCTTCGTGGTTGCAGGTGTGGCGGTAACGCATCGTCACCCATTTGACCAACCAGAAGCAGAACAGGAACTGGCAGAAGGTTACCATGTCGAATACGGCGGTATGAAATGGGGGATGTTCTTCGTTGCGGAATACGTCAACGTGGTACTGATCTCTGCATTGATCGTGACTTTATTCTTCGGTGGCTGGCTTGCGCCATTCAACCTTGATATTCCGTTCCTTCCAACAGCATTCTGGTTCATTATCAAAACAGCATTCTTTGTAATGATGTTTGTACTGGCGCGTGGTTCTTTAATGCGTCCACGTTATGACCAGGTAATGAACTTTGGTTGGAAAATTTGCTTGCCATTGGCGTTGGTTAACCTTTTGGTAACTGGTGCTGTGATTCTGATGAATCAGGCCTAAGACAGCAGGGAGAACAAAATGTTTAAATTTCTAGCTGGATTCGGGTCAATCGTTCGTTCGTTGTGGATGGTGTTCAGCCACGCAACACGTAAACGTGACACCATTTTATATCCGGAAGTGCCGGCCGAAGAAATCGTGCCACCACGCTTCCGTGGTCGTATCGTATTGACGCGCGACCCTGATGGCGAAGAACGCTGTGTGGCATGTAACCTGTGTGCGGTTGCCTGTCCGGTAGGCTGTATTTCACTACAAAAAGCAGAACGTGAAGATGGTCGCTGGTATCCGGAATTTTTCCGTATCAACTTCTCGCGTTGTATTTTCTGCGGTATGTGTGAAGAAGCGTGTCCAACCACTGCGATTCAGATGACCCCGGACTTCGAGCTTGGCGAATATGTTCGTCAGGACTTGGTCTATGAAAAAGAACACCTGCTGATTTCTGGTCCTGGTAAATATCCTGACTATAACTTCTACCGTGTAACCGGTATGGCAGTTGCAGGCAAGGACAAAGGTCAAGCACAGCGTGAAAGTGCACCTGTTGATGTACGGAGTCTATTACCATGATGTGGCCATTTTATTTAATGGCCCTCGTGGCCATTGTCTCTACGGTTCGCGTTGTTACTAACGCGAATCCGGTACATGCTTTATTAAGCCTGATCGTGTCATTGCTTGCAGTCGCAGGCATGTTCCTGATCGTCGGTGCGCCATTCGCTGGTGCGCTGGAAGTGATCGTTTATGCGGGCGCGATCATGGTGTTGTTCGTGTTCGTGGTAATGATGCTGAACCTGGGTGAGCAGACCGTTGAACAAGAACGTAAATGGTTGACTTCATCGGCTTGGGCTTATCCGGCGTTGATGAGCTTCCTGATCGGTTTGGTGCTGGTATGGGTATTAAACTCTGATTACACACAAGCTTCACTTGTAATGGGTACAGAAATGGTGGGCCCGAAAGCAGTGGGTCAAGCACTCTTTACGCAATACTTGTTGTTGGTTGAAGTTGCAGCGATGTTATTGCTTGCTGCCTTGGTAGCTGCATTCCATTTGGGTAAACGTGAACCAGATGCAGAAGAGGAAAAAGAATAATGGGCAACATCCCTTTAGAGCATGGTTTGATCGTTGCATCTATTCTCTTTGCACTGGGTTTTTACGGTGTAATGGTGCGACGCAACCTACTATTTATTTTAATGAGCCTTGAAATCATGATGAACGCTGCTGCTTTAGCGTTCGTCCTGGCGGGCAGTGCATGGGCACAGCCAGATGGTCAGATCATGTTTATCCTGATCCTGACGCTTGCTGCGGCAGAGGCTTGTATTGGTCTTGCGATCGTCCTTCAGTTCTATCATCGCTTCCATCACCTGGATGTGGATGCTGCTAGTGAGATGCGCGGATGAGTTATTTATATCTAACAATTTTATTTCCGCTCATTGGTTTTGTCCTGTTAGCGGCGGGGCGTAACAAGCTTCCGGAATCTGTTGCAGCGATGATTGGTGTCGGTGCAGTCGGTTTATCTGCACTGTTCGCACTGATTGCGGGTATGGACTTTGTTAATAATGGTTCAACTGCAGTTGTGCAACATCTTTGGACCTGGTTCAGTGTTGGCGGTTTTGCTCCGGGCATCAGCTTGCAGCTGGATGGCTTGTCTTTATTGATGCTGGGCATGGTGACAGGTGTGGGTTTCTTAATTCACATCTTTGCATCATGGTACATGCGCGGTGAAGAAGACTTCGCACGTTTCTTCTCTTACTTTAATCTGTTCGTTGCGAGCATGTTGCTGTTAGTACTAGGCGATAACTTAGCGTTATTGTTCCTAGGCTGGGAAGGCGTAGGTCTGTGTTCATACCTATTGATTGGCTATTACTATCAGAATCCTGCAAATGGTCTGGCGGCAATAAAGGCATTTACCGTGACCCGTATCGGTGACGTATTCTTGCTGATTGCCATGTTCCTGATCTTCCAGCAATTCAGTACCTTGAACATTCAGTACATCGTTGAAAATGCAGCGACTGTAATGACACAAAGTTCATCTCTGACCATCTGGACAGCCTTGCTCTTGTTCTTAGGTGCTGCAGGTAAATCTGCACAGATCCCGTTACAAACATGGTTAGCCGATGCGATGGCAGGTCCGACACCTGTTTCTGCATTGATCCATGCTGCAACGATGGTAACCGCAGGTGTTTACCTGTGCTGCCGTCTGTTTGCAGTCTTTGAACTTGCACCAGAAGTGATGGTATTTATTTCGATCACAGGTGCGGTGACCTTACTGGTTGCTGGTTTTGCTGCACTGGTTCAAACCGATATCAAACGTATTCTGGCTTACTCAACTATGAGTCAGTTGGGTTATATGTTTATGGCGGTGGGTGCTGAAGCATATCAGGCAGGTCTGTTCCATATGCTGACTCACGCATTCTTCAAGGCACTCTTGTTCTTGTCGTCTGGTGCAGTGATTCTGGCTTATCATCACGAACAAAACATCTTCAAGATGGGCGGTCTGTTCTACAAGAACAAATTCCTGTTTGCATGTTTCGCGATTGGTGGCGGTGCATTGGCAGCGATTCCATTCCTGACGATTGGTTTCTTCTCAAAAGATGCGATTCTTGCTGCAGTCTGGACGCAAAGTCATATTGCTGGTTTACCAGTGTATAACACGCTGTACTGGGTCGGTGTTGCAGGTGCATTCTTAACGTCTATTTATACATTCCGTTTAATCTGGGTTGTATTCTTCGGCAAAGAAAACACGCCTTATCACGAAATTAAAGGTGCAACTTACTGGGCGCCACTGGCGATTCTTGCTGTACTTTCAACAGGTCTTGCGATCGTACTAAAAGCACCAGTGATGAGCATTCTGGATGCTGCACAAATTCCAGCCTTCATTATTCCTGAAGCGCTTGAAGCAGGTGCACATGGTGCTGAATACATCGCAATCGCTGTTGCTTTAACAGGTCTTGCAGTCGGTGTCGTGCTGTTTGCTTTTGCTTACAATGCAGTCAAACGTTTTGCAGCCACTTCTGTAGGGGCTGGCTTGGTCAATATCTGCCGTAATGCATTAGGTTTCGATACGCTGTATGACATCATTTTCGTGAAGCCATATTTAATGTTCGCGAAGATCTTTGGTCGTGATCCAATTGATGGCCTATGGCTGGTACTTCCTGCACTTGTTAAAGGTGGTCACAGCTTTACAAGTTCACGTCAAACCGGTTCACTGCGTGAATATGCATCTAGTATGGGGCTCGGTGTCGTTGTCCTACTGATGATCTTGATCGTGATTCAGGTCGTGGGGAAATAAAATGGAAGCTCCAAACAATATTATTTTGCCGGCTCTGATCCTCATTCCGTTCATTGCAGGTTTCATATGCTGGTTGGTCGATAAACTCGACCAACACTTACCGCGTTATATCGCGCTGATCGGTATGCTGGTGACGTTGGTTTTGACCATCGTCCTTTGGCAGACTGGTACCTATAACTATGAATTAGGCGGTGCTACACCTTCGTGGGCTGCCGAATTCAAATTGCCTTGGATTCAAACCCTGGGTATTAATATTCACTTGGCAGTGGATGGTTTATCACTTCTTATGGTTGGCTTGACTGCACTCCTGGGTGTGCTGGCAGTAGGCTGTTCATGGGGCGAGATTCAAAAGAACGTTGGTTTCTTCCACTTGAACCTTTTATGGTCGTTGGGTGGCGTCATCGGTGTATTCCTTGCGATTGACCTGTTCCTGTTCTTCTTCTTCTGGGAGATGATGCTGGTACCGATCTACTTCCTGATTGCCCTTTGGGGTCATAAAGGGGCAGAAGGCAAGTCACGTGTTTATGCAGCTAACAAGTTCTTCATTTACACGCAGGTTGCCGGTTTGGTGATGCTGATTGGTATCCTTGGTCTGGTGACTGTGGGCTATACCATGACTGGCGAAATCCGTTTCGACTACAACTATCTATTAGGTGTGGCGAATACGCTTGACGCTCAGGCGCCAGCGGTGGCTTATGCATTCATGATCTGTTTATTCATCGGTTTTGCGGTAAAACTTCCAGTTTTCCCATTACACGGCTGGTTACCAGATGCGCATGCGCAAGCACCAACAGCGGGTTCTGTCGATCTTGCAGGTATCTTGATTAAGACTGCGGCGTACGGTTTATTACGTTTCGTGATTCCGTTCTTCCCGGCAGCGTCTGCACAGTTTGCAGACTTCGCAATCATTCTTGGTTTAATCGGTATTTTCTACGGTGCTTGGTGTGCTTTCCAGCAAACCGACATGAAACGCCTGTTGGCTTATACCTCTATTTCACACATGGGCTTCGTTTTACTTGCGATCTACGCAGGTAACATCCTGACCTTCCAAGGTCTGATGATCATGATGTTGGCACATGGTATTTCATCTGCTGCACTGTTCATTATGTGTGGTCAGGTATATGAGCGTGTGCATACGCGTGATATGCGTTTGATGGGTGGTATGCGTGGTCAATTCTCGTATCTTGCATTCTTCCTGATGTTCTTCGTTGCGGCGTTGGTTGGTATTCCAGGTCTAGGTAACTTCATTGGTGAGTTCCTGATCCTGATGGGTGCTTATGCGAAATTTCCGGCGTTTACCATTCTTGCGGCAATCAGCTTGGTATTTGCAGGTCTGTACGGTCTGATCCTGATTCACAAAGCCTTGTTTGGTGTACCAAATGAAGCACAACAGCAGCACTATACAAATCCGTTAAAAGATCTAAATGCACGTGAAATCGCATTATTGTTGATCTGTGCGTTTGGTCTACTTTGGCTTGGTCTATATCCACAAAGCTTCCTTGACGTTTCTAACTCAAGCATGGCGTGGTTAGCGAATAGCTACATTCCAGTTCAAGAAGTGGTTGAAGTTGCTGATCAAGTAACGACTCAACTTGAAAATGTGGAGATCCAATAAGCCATGAACTTCACAATGTCTTTTTCTGAGCTTATGCCTCTAGCACCTGTGATGATCGTGTCGTTAACTGCGATCGTCGTGATGTTGCTGACCGCAATCAAGCGTAACCATAACCTAGTGGCTACCACCACGGTGATTGGTTTAAACCTTGCTGCGTTCTATATCATTTTCGTTTTGTTGGCGGGCGTATTTGCACCTGCCAACGTGATGAATCTGTTCATCGTAGATCCATTTACGATGCTGTACCAGTTTGTGATCCTGGTTGCTGCACTTGCATGTGCAACGCTATCTCACGCGTATATCGAAACCTATAAAGATAACCGTGAAGAGCTGTATATCCTGATGCTGACATCCGTTGCGGGTGCTATGCTAATGGTAGCTAGCTCACACTATGCATCATTCTTTATTAGCCTTGAGTTAATGTCGATTCCTGTATATGGCTTGTTGGCATATACACATCAACGTTCTCAATCGCTTGAAGCGGGTGTGAAATATCTGGTGCTTTCAGCAACTGCGTCTGCAATGCTGCTCATGGGTATGGCATATATTTATGCATATACAGGTACTTTAAGTTTCGTTGCTGAACCAGGCAAACTGTTTACCGTATTCAGTCAACCGGCTGTCGTGATTGGTCTGGCTTTAATTGTATTTGCTGTGGCATTTAAATTATCGCTTGCACCATTCCACAAATGGACACCAGACGTATACGCTGGTGCACCAGCGCCAATCGCGACTTTCCTTGCGACAGTTGCAAAAGTGGCGATGATTGGTCTTTTTGTTCGTTATGCATTGTCTTCAGGTTTAATTTTGGCAGACAGCTTCGTCACCATCATTTCGATTATTGCGGTTCTGTCTATCCTTGCAGGTAACTTGCTGGCGGTTCGCCAGGTGAACTTGAAACGTATCTTGGCATACTCTTCAATTGCACACTTTGGTTATTTGCTGGTTGCCATCGTAAGTTCACGTAATACGGATTTCTTACAGGTTCAAGGTTTCGCGACTTTTGAAAGTGTAAACGTCTACGTGATTACCTATGTATTAACCACGATCGGTGCGTTCGGTGTTGTTACGCTGATGTCTAGTCCGTATAACAATACGGATGAAGCGGGTAGTCTGGCTGAATACCGTGGTCTGTTCTGGCGCCGTCCAGTATTGACTGCTGTATTGACGGTGATGATGCTGTCTCTTGCAGGTATTCCATTAACTGCCGGCTTTATCGGTAAGTTCCTGGTGATAAAAACTGCGGTTGCAGGCGAAGCCTGGTTCCTGACTGCGATGGTCATCTTGGGTTCTGGTATCGGTCTGTACTACTACCTGCGTGTGATGGTTGTGCTTTACATGACACCACCTGAAACACCACGTCTAGATGCGGTGAATCATTGGGGCCAAAAAGTGGGTGGTATCATGGTACTTCTTGCTGCGCTTGCGGTACTTGTGATTGGTGTCTACCCAGATCCAGTGATTGCAGTATCTAAATATGCATTCTTTGCCATGTCACCTGAATTGCAACAGTTCATTTTCACTTTGGTTCAAAGTGGTTTTAACTAATATCTGCAAAGATTGACGTTATTACAAAAAAGCCTCCATGATTGGGGGCTTTTTTATTTATACAAATCAATAAAAGCCTTTATAATAGCGGAAATTTATCTTTAACCTTTTAGGTGTTCTCCCGTGGCAATCCATGAAATCCGTCATCCACTCATTCGACATAAGCTTGGTTTACTCCGTCGTGCAGATATCAGTACCAAGAATTTCCGTGAGTTAGCTCAAGAAGTGACCATGCTTCTGACTTATGAAGCAACTAAAGACCTGCCAATGGTTGAACATGATATTGATGGCTGGAATGGTGCTGTTACAGTTGATCGTATTGCGGGTAAAAAAATCACGGTTGTGCCAATTCTACGTGCCGGTATTGGCATGCTTGACGGTTTCCTGAACCTGATTCCAAGTGCGAAAGTATCGGTACTTGGTTTAGAGCGTGATGAAGAAACTCTGGAAGCACGTACCTATTATAAAAAACTGGTTCCAGACGTACAAAACCGTATCGCAATGATCATTGATCCAATGTTGGCGACCGGTTCTTCTTTAGTGGCTGCAATTGATGTACTGAAAGCCAGCGGCTGTAAAGATATTCGTGTGATGGTTCTAGTTGCTGCACCAGAAGGCATTAAGCGTGTAGAAGCTACGCATCCGGATGTTGTGATTTTTACTGCTTCTATCGATAATGGCTTAAATGAAAATGGTTATATCGTTCCAGGTCTTGGCGATGCTGGCGATAAAATCTTTGGTTCAGTTCAAAAAGACTAATTTTTGAATATGATGAAAAAAGGGGCTACTACAGCCTCTTTTTTATATAATGTAGACAGGGCATTTTCAGGATAGGACAATAGCATGAAAGATGAATTGTATCAGGGCAAAATCAAACAGTATGACCCTGCCAAAGGTTTCGGTTTTATTGGCTGCGCTGAGGGAGATGTATTCTTCCATATTTCAGACTTCCCTGCGGCAGAAGGCGAGCCAAAACGCAATGAACGCGTGAAATTTAATGTTGTTGAAAATGGTGATAAGTACAAAGCGATTAAGATTGAACGTGTCGAAGACAACTCAAAGAAAGCTAAAAAAACCAAAGTGGCAACACACAATAAATCAATTACATCGGCATTGTTAAACAACTTCCGTGGTTAATGGATAATCTTCATACTTAAATCGTGTTGAGTCACATTTTAAAAGAGGCTTTCGAGCCTCTTTTTTATAATGCCACCGCTTACATATTTAAAGAGACAGATAACACATAAAAAATCCACCGAACAGCAACAATGCTGAACATTTCCTTTGGCTTAGAATACAAATTAAATGAATTCTATAGAGAAAAGTGTCATGTTTACGGATGGAAAAATTAAAACTTACGATTCCGAACGTGGTATGGGTACTTTGGAGTTGGTAGGGGAAGCTCAAGAGTTAAGTTTCAAGTTACAGGATCTACCTTCGCCTGAAATTGAGCCACAAATTGGAGAGCGGCTTAAATTTAGAATCATTCCTCAACAAGAAAGCATGACCTTAGACAACATGGTACGTCTACATATTAAAGCGCAGGATGAATTTGTGCCAGAAGTCGTCGCCTTGCAATCCTTGGCACCCACAGTCGCTGTTCCTGTACGTAATTCACTTTTCTTTAGTCCGACCCTATGGCTGGCATTGGCATCAGCTGTTGGTTTTATGATTTTTGGCGAAGTATAAATAAAAACAGAAATTTTATTTTTTTTACTTTTAACTAAGGATCTATTCTTCCGCCATAAGATGCACTTCTAGTTTTTATGTTTCTGCTTTAGAGAATTTTACAAAAGATTTTCAGTCTCTTTTTGATTACAATGATAAAAAATATTAAAGATAAGAGCGAATTATGTTTCAAGAGGGGAAAATCAAAACCTATAACGAAGATCGTGGTTTTGGTTTTATTCAGATCGAAGGGCAATCTAAAGATTTATTTTTTCACGTCAAAGACTTTCCCAATAAAAATATTCCGCCAAGAATTGGGGAAAAATTAAAGTTTTTAATTGTAGAAGAGAATGGAAAGTTTAAGGCGGACCATATTGTTCGCTTGGATGTTAAAGCAACGATGCCTGTTTCGCAGAATAATGATTTACATGAAGATATTGAAACCAAAGCTTCTCCACGTTATGAAAAGAAAAAATCATCAGCTACATCAAAAATAATCACAATATCAGGATTGGTTATTATTGTGATTCTTGCTGCTCTTGTTTATAACAAATATCAAAGCTACCAAGTTCAAAAACAGCAAAAGCTAGAAGAACTGATGGTAGAGCAGCAACGAATTGTCGCTGAACAGCGAGCAGCGCAAGGTGATCTACCTATGCAAGGATTATCTGAGCAGGGTAGGAAGAACCTGGAAAATCGCGGCACTGAGTTAAGAAGCCAAAGTAACCTCGTTAATCCGAAAACTTCAGAAACGGCTTCACCATCTGTCTCTCAATTTAAATGCGATGGTCGGGAACACTGTAGTCAGATGGGTTCTTATGAGGAAGCATTATTTTTTATTCGTAACTGTCCAAATACCAAAATGGATGGTGACGGAGATGGGATACCATGTGAAAGTCAGTTTTGATGAATCATAAAAAAAGCACCTTATGGTGCTTTTAATATTTTAGCTTTCACAAAAATTCATAAAGGCTCTCAGACCTGGACCCTGATATTTCTGGCGATGTACCAGCATGAATAGAGGACGAGTCAGCGACCAGAATGGTGTATCCAGAATCACCAATTGACCTTTTTCACGTAAAGGCTCAATCGCAAGTTTGGAAATACAGGACATACCGATTCCACCTGCTACGATTTTTAAAATCGCCTCATTATGACCGAGTGTTAGACGGATATTGGCATCCGGCACATCTTTTAAGATGGCATTATCAAACACTTCACGGGTACCTGAACCTTCTTCACGCAAAATCCATTCAACAGATTTGAAATCTTCAGCGGTTAGTTCACGGTTCAATTGCGCAAGAGGATGATCCGGTGCACAGCATACGGCCAGCTCATCATCACGCCAATGGATACATTGGAGCTGTGGCAGATGACAGGAACCTTCAATTAAGGCAAGATCCAGCTGGAACTGATTCACCGCTTCAATCATTTGACGGGTATTACCGACTTGAAGCTGTAAATGTGCTTGTGGCTTGATTTTCAAGAAATCGGCCATCAGGTCAGGAATCAGGTAATCTGAAATCGTCAGGGTTGCACCTAAACGTAAATCTATACTTTGAAGCTCACCTTTAGCGACTTGTTCAAAAGATTCACAACGACCTAAAATTTCCAGGGCTTGAGGGAGAAGAAAGCGCCCTAGGTCATTTAGCTGTAAACGTTTGCCTAGACGGTCAAATAGTGGAGCACCCAGACCATCTTCCAGATCTGCTAAAGCCATACTAGCCGCACTTTGTGTAAGCTTGACGGCATCGCTAGCCTTCGTTACGGTACCCTCTTGTGCCACTGCTACAAAAACAGCCAATTGGCGTAAAGTCATGCGCATGAGTAGAGCCTTAACATTTAAAAAATATTAATAAATTATGTTGCCATGCTACCATGAGCACAGTCTTTCATGCCACGTTGAAATCATGTCAATTGAAAAATTTACCCGAGAAAAAGTTTTATCTGTACACCGTTGGACCAATACATTATTTAGTTTTACGATGACACGCCCGGCACATTTCAAATTCACTGCAGGGCAGTTTGCGCGTATTGGTTTACAAGTGGGGGATGAACTAGTGGTTCGTGCCTATTCGGTAGTGTCATCTCCTTTTGATGAAACTCTGGAGTTTTTCTCGATTGTCGTTCCAGAAGGTAAATTTACTTCCAATTTACAGCACCTCAAAGTAGGGGATGAGCTGCATCTGGAAAAAATTCCTTATGGTTATCTGACTCTGGCACGTTATCAATTGCCTTTGCCTAAAGACCTGTGGTTACTGGGTACCGGTACGGGTCTGGCACCGTTTATTTGCATGTTGCAAGACTTTGAGACCTGGAGCAAATACGAAAAAATCAATCTGGTTTATAGTGTGCGCACCCGAGCTGAACTTGCTTATGTGGACCGGATTCAAGAAATTGCTGAAATCTTTGGCGAGGGGCATACCGGTTTTAAATTTATCCCGATTATTACCCGTGAGCCTGAGGCACCTTTGCACGACCGTTTACCGATTTTAATTGCCAATGGTGAACTGGAAAAGGCAGCAGGTCTAATGCTTAATCCGGAAACGACGCATGTCATGCTTTGTGGTAACCCGGATATGGTCGATGATACTAAAGAAGCTTTAAAAGCCCGTGGCCTGACCATGAACCGTCGTGGTGAAGGAAATATTGCGGTCGAGAATTACTGGTAAGGCTGAAGAATTTATGAGCAAAAGCTCCTACTTGAAGGCAATGCGGTTCACTGGAGAGGAGTCGCATGGTGATCTAGGGGATAAGGGGTTTTTGAGATATTAACTGTTCGAGGTATTGTAGGCCTCGAACGCCTCTCCAAAACAAACTATCTATCCCTGATCCGCAGGCAAGCACCGCCTGCGAATAGTCGCGGGACTGCTCAACCTGAGTGTGGACTTGACCCACTCAACGGGGATATTGTGAATAAAAGTACTCAGATTCGAGAGCTTAAACAGATTGTTAAGATCTAAAATATCCTGCTGAAATACCATAAAAAAATCCGATGCCAAACCTGACATCGGATTCTCTAATGAATTCCAAAATGATTCAAATGCTTAAGTAAACAGCATTGCCCATTACGGAGGTTTTTTCGATTCAAGCTTAATGCACAAACATATCCATGGATTCACGGATTTCCTGAATAGCTGTTTCGACATCGGGGCTGAGCCAGGTCGGTTCAAAGAATCCGGCATAGTGCTCAATACGGTCTGCAGGTACCACCAGGCGAACCGGACAGTCTTCTTCCAATAATCGCCACGGAATAATCGGCACTTCATTATCCAACCATGCCGTTACATCTCGAATATCGATAATCATCGCATTGACACAGTCCGGAAAAGGCATCACGGAAAATTCTTCGGTACGACGGCGGAAATATTCCAGATCCTGCCAGCGCAGCAGGAAGCTTGGCTTACTGAATTCAATAATTCCAATCAGATGCTGATCACGGCTGTAGTGCAGCATGCATTGATGTGTGACGTCAGTATCAAGATCAAGCGATACACTTTGTTGACGATACGCCATATAACTCGGGTGTATAAATGAGAAGGTGGATAATTATAACGCATTTCATCGCTGAAAGGCAGCGTCTCAACTGTCTTCACTAAAGCCTGCGGAACCGGTATGGCTTATGCATATCTTCAGGGAAAAACGATAAAAACAACGAGGTTGCTATGTCAGAGTCAAAAAGTGTGATTGATACCAGTGTGACTGAAACAGCAGTACAAGAAGATTATTTTGCCTTGCGCCAGCTCAAGAAAGGCGCCGTAGGTTGGCTGCTTCTCGTCGGTCTGGGGGTCGCGTATGTGATTTCCGGTGACTTCGCTGGCTGGAATTTTGGTTTGGCACAGGGGGGGTGGGGAGGCATGTTTATTGCGACCATTGTGGTGGCATTCATGTATCTGTGTATGTGTCTGGCCATGTCCGAAATGTCGACCATGCTGCCGACTGCAGGTGGGGGTTACAGTTTTGCTCGTACTGCTTTTGGTCCCTTTGGCGGCTATCTGACCGGGAGTGCCATCCTGATTGAATATGCCATTGCTCCGGCAGCAATTGCCTGTTTCATTGGTGTCTATTGCGAAGCCTTGTTTGGTATTGGCGGCTGGATCATTTATCTGGTGAGCTATCTGGTTTTTATGGGCTTGCATCTGAAAGGTGCAGGTGAAGCACTCAAGATCATGTTTGTGATTACCGCAATTGCTGCGGTTGCCTTGATGGTGTTTATCTTTGGCATGTTGCCTCATTTTAATAGTGCAAACCTGTTTGATATTGCGGTCAGTACGGAAGCGGCGGGTGCAAGCAGTTTCCTGCCATTGGGCTATCTGGGCATCTAGGCAGCAGTGCCTTATGCGATCTGGTTTTTTCTGGCAGTTGAAGGTGTCCCGCTGGCAGCAGAGGAGGCCAAAGAGCCAGCTAAATCCTTGCCGCGTGGCCTGATTGGTTCCATGCTGATTCTGGCATTCTTTGCGCTAAGTATTTTGTTACTCGGTCCTGGCGCAGCAGGTGCAGATACGCTGAAAAATTCCGGTGCACCGCTGGTGGATGCCTTGGTGGCAGTCTATGGTGCCAATACCTGGATGGCGAGTTTTTTGAATTTTGTCGGGCTGGCAGGTCTGATCGCCAGTTTCTTCTCGATTATTTATGCCTATTCCCGTCAAATTTTTGCACTCTCACGTGCCGGTTATTTACCGAAAAAACTGTCCTTGACCAACAGCAATCATGTACCTTATTTGGCCATCATTATTCCGGGGATTATTGGCTTCCTGTTGTCCCTTTCAGGTGAAGGTGATCTGCTGATTCTGATGGCGGTCTTTGGTGCTACGATTTCCTATGTTTTGATGATGATGTCATATATCAAACTTAAGTTATCCAGACCAAATCTGGCACGTCCTTATCAGGCACCGGGCGGCATTGCCACAGCATTGATTGCTTTAGTGCTTGCAGCCATTGCAGTGGTCGCAGGCTTCTTGGTCGATCCAAAAGTCTGGCTAATGGCAGCTGCCATTTACGTGGCACTGATTCTCTATTTCTTGCTGTATAGCCGTCATCATCTGGTGGCCGGTACGCCGGAAGAAGAATTTGCGCGTATCGAGGCAGCAGAAAAGGAATTGAAATAAACCATCTTGCAGGGAGAATACGCTTATGCTGTATCAGATCAATGTGGCCAGTCAGCATTATGTCTTTGAGGATTTAAAAACCTTATTGGCCAAGGCTACCCCTGAACGTTCTGGTGATCAGCTGGCAGGGATTGCGGCCGTGGATGCAACCGAGCGTATCGCTGCACAAATGTGTCTGGCAGAAGTACCGTTACAGCAGTTTTTGCATGAAGCTGTGATTCCTTATGAGGCGGATGAAATCACCCGCCTGATTATGGATGAACATGATGCCGATGCTTTTTATCCGATCTCGCATTTTACTGTGGGGGATTTTCGTAACTGGCTGCTGAGTGCAGATGCCACCACAGAAAAACTTGCTGCTTTAAAAATGGGCTTGATTCCGGAAATGGTCGCAGCAGTGAGCAAAATTATGCGCAATCAGGATCTGATTCTGGTGGCAAAAAAATGTCGTGTAATCACACGTTTTAGAAATACCATTGGTCTGGAAGGTCATCTGTCGACACGTTTGCAGCCGAACCATCCGACTGATGATTTGATGGGAATTTCTGCATCTATTCTGGATGGGCTGATGTACGGCAATGGTGATGCAGTCATCGGAATCAACCCAGCTACAGATAATCTGCAGAATTTGACTGAGCTGCTCAAACTACTCGATCACGTTATTCAGGAATATGATATTCCGACTCAATCTTGTGTTTTGACCCATATCACTTCCGGCATTCAGCTCGCCAATAAAAATGTTCCGATTGATTTAATGTTTCAGTCTATTGCGGGAACCGAAAAAGCCAATACCGGTTTCGGCATCAATCTGGCGCTGTTACAGGAAGGTTATGAAGCCGCTCTAAGCCTGCAACGCGGCACCGTGGGCCAAAATGTCATGTATTTTGAAACCGGACAGGGCAGTGCCTTGTCTAGCAATGGGCATCATGGCGTGGACCAGCAGACTTTGGAAGCGCGTGCCTACGCCGTGGCGCGTAAGTTTAATCCCTTGCTGGTCAATACTGTAGTCGGCTTTATCGGGCCAGAATATCTGTATAACGGCAAGCAGATTATCCGGGCCGGGCTGGAAGATCATTTCTGTGGCAAGCTGCTCGGTGTGCCAATGGGCTGTGATATTTGCTACACCAATCATGCCGATGCCGATCAGGATGATATGGATATACTGCTGACCTTGCTTGCCAATGCCGGATTGAATTTTATCATGGGGATTCCCGGTTCAGATGATGTGATGCTGAACTATCAGACGACATCCTTTCATGATGCTCTTTATATTCGACAGTTATTAGGACTGAAACCAGCTCCTGAATTTGACCACTGGCTGGAGCAGCAGGGAATTTTGGCGCAACAGTCTAATCAGTTGCACTGGCCGACCGAATTGCCGAAGCAATTTTCACGTCTGATCTTGTCTTGAAGAAGTGCTATGAAACTAATTGCTGATGTGAAATTTGAGTCTCAATTGCAGGATAATCCCTGGCAGAAGTTAAAAGCCTTTACTGATGCACGGATTGCCTTAGGTCGAACTGGGGGCAGCTTGCCGACTCGACCAAGTCTGGAATTTCAGTTGGCACATGCGCAAGCTAAAGATGCGGTACTGAAGCCACTTGATGTTGAATTCTTAAAATCTGGCTTAGCTAAAACGGGACTGCCTATTCTGGAAATTGAAAGCCAGGCGGTAGAGAAAGATCTTTATCTTAAACGTCCCGATCTTGGGCGTGTGCTTTCAGAACAGTCCAAAACGATATTGCAGCAATACCGGGCCGAACATCAGCAACATTGGGATGTAGCCATTGTGCTGGGAGATGGACTATCAGCACGTGCCATTGAGGAAAATAGCCTGCATTTTATTCCGGCCTTGCTAGAGGCATGCAAAGAACAAGGCTGGCAGATTGCCCCCTTAGTGATTGCCCGTGGCAGTCGTGTGGCACTGGGTGATGAATTGGCAGAAATTTTACAGGCGAAAATGCTGGTCATGCTAATTGGCGAACGGCCGGGTTTGAGCTCACCCGATAGTATGGGAATTTATTACACTTATAATGCTTTTAAAGGCTGTCATGATGCCTTGCGCAACTGTATTTCCAATGTCCGTTCTGCGGGCTTGGCCTATCCACTAGCTATCCAGCGACTGGTCGCATTGATGCGTAAATCCTGTGAGTTACAGCTTTCAGGGGTGCAGTTGAAAGATGAACACGAAACCCCAGTCGACATGCAACATAGCCCAGCCAAACGGCTATTTTAAAGTAGCATCTAGCAGAGAATTCTGATGGATTAGTGACTTACATCCCGTCACCATCTCACCATGTTTTGTCACAGAAGCCCTATTCACAGCTTGTTATTCTAAAAATCTACTTATGAATAACAAAGAGTGAGGATGGTTATGGTCGATGATTTCAATAAAAAACCACCTTTAAATCATCAGGCAGACGTGACGCAGAAAAAGCGTATCCCTGTTTATATCTTGATTTTGGTCGGTATTTTTTTACTCGCACTACTGTTCTATATGTTTGCTGACATGAATCCAGATGCGAATGATGCTCCTGCAGGACATCCAAATCCGAATGTACAGCCTGCTACCCCAAATAATTCAACTCCAGTCGGTGAGCCTACACAAGGCACCGCCACCATGAATGATGGAACGGAAGCTACAGCAACCGTGGGTGATGGCACAGAAGCAACAGCAACTGCGACTGATGGACAGGCGACTCAATAACTGAAAATACCTGAAAAGCTCTAGTGAACCACTGGGGCTTTTTTGCAATGGATGGTGATGTTTTAAGGTAGTGCCATCTACCTGGCTTGAGCCTGAAAACATCAAATCTAATATGAATCCGGAAAAAGAAGGGGCTGATTGTTTCAGGGAGATGCCCCCGATTTCAGATAAATAGCTTAATAACAAAGAGGGTAGAACAACATGAATGATTATATGAGAAGCCCGCGTGGTGGCTTCGATGCCATGTACTATTGGGATCAGTTCCATCCCATTCTTAGTGCAATTGCCATATTAGTAATTGGCTGGATCATTGCGTTACTGGTCTCGGCAGGCGTTAAAAAGCTCTTGCAAAAACTGGGCACCAATACACATTTAAATACGGCGACAGGTCATCACTCCAATGTGGAGAGCATTATCGCCCGCGTCGTGTTCTGGATTATTCTGATTATTGCCGTGATTGGTGCGCTGAACGTGCTCAATCTTACCAGTGTCAGCGGTCCATTCAGTAATATGATCCAGCAGTTCCTGTTATTTATCCCGCAGTTACTAGGTGCAATTGCAGTCGGATTCATAGGTTGGATTGTGGCCAATCTGGTGAAGATAGGGCTACAAAAACTGCTAGACCGAACGCAACTCGATGAAAAACTCAGTGCTGAAGTCGGTGTCAGTCCGATTAGTAAAAACATCAGTGAAATTGCTTACTGGTTAATTTTATTACTGTTCTTGCCAATCGTGCTGTCTATTCTGGGTCTCAACGGTCTGCTGTTACCAGTTCAGAATATGCTGACCGATGTTGTTAGTTACTTACCAAACATCTTCATTGCTGCAGTCATCATTTTTGTCGGTTATATCCTGGCGAAAATTGTGCGCGGTATTGTTGAAGGACTATTAAACAGTCTGAACGTACAGCAACATGCTGAGAAAGTAGGCATCTTCAAAAACTCGAATGTTTCTCAGGTGATTGGTTCATTTATCTTCGCCGTGGTGATCATTACGGCACTGATCATTGCATTTGAAGCATTGGGTATCGAGGCCATTTCTCAGCCTGCTACAGCCATGCTATATGAAATCATGAATGCCATTCCGAATATTATCGCTGCTGCGTTGATTCTGATTCTGGCGTATGTGGTCTCTAAACTGGTAGCACGTCTGGTAGTTGAAGTAGTTGCCGGTACAGGTGTTGATGAAATTCCTGCCAAACTGGATATCCAGCGTTTTTTAGGCACGACTAAACTTTCCAGTGTAGTCGGTTTCCTGATCGTTTTATTCACCATGCTATTTGCGGTATCTGAAGCAGCGAACCGTCTGGGCTTTGAACAGATCAGTGGTCTTATTGCAATGTTCATCTACTTCGGTGCCAATATCCTGCTCGGTGCGGTGATTCTGGTAATCGGTTTCTGGCTGGCAAATATTGTTGCGAATATCGTACAACGTGGTGAATATAACAGCTCACGCTGGTTAGCCAATCTGGTTCGTGTTCTGATCATGGGACTCGTTGTGGCAATGGGTCTGCGTGCCATGGGTATTGCCGATTCAATTGTTAACTTGGCATTTGGTCTAACTTTGGGTGCTGTAGCAGTGGCATTTGCCTTGGCATTTGGTTTGGGTGGTCGTCAACCTGCGGAGCGTGTACTCACAGATTTGATTGATAAAGCCAAACGAGAAGCTAAAGAACCCAATCCAGTCAAAGAAAAAGCTGAGAACAGCATATTTTCTGGATTAGGTAGCAAGACCACAGGTACAAGTGCAGCCGACATGTCAGGTACTACAGGTGCGGCGATGGGTATGAGTTCTACAGATAGCTCAATGAGCCAGTCCTCTGGTGGTTCGCAAACTGCTACGGGTACTAGCGATTCCTCAATCACAACTCCAGGAGCAGGCATCGTGCCAAATCAGGATTCAGACAAGAGTACGCCTATGAGTACGGATTTATCCCATACTACCCCGGCAATCCTTACCACTGCACCACAGGATGATGAGTCATTAGGTATTGATCCTGTCAATCCGGATGCGGATCAGGCCGTACCAGATTCAGTAAAAGTCGATCCGACTCATCCACCAGCCAATAATCCATTTGGTTCAACCGGAGAAAAAGAGCCAGATGTCGATATTGACCGTTCAACTCAGAAAAAAGATGACCTGAAATAACCTTTTATTTTTAAGCAAAATCGACCACGCTCATGTGGTCGATTTTGTTCAGTCATAAGGAAAAATGAATGAATACCAAGAAACCTAACAAAGTTCTGGCGCCTTTAGTCATTGCAGGAATTACGATTGGCTTTTTTACCGCTGCCTATCGATTTATTTTTGTAAAGAGCAAGCAGGACGAGCAGTCTGAGCGGGAGCTGGATAAGAAAATACCAGAGGCAGACGAATTTAACTGAGAAGTCAATCCTGCTCAGTCGCTAGGAATAGAATTTATTTTTTAAAAAATATAGAATATTCAAGTGAATACTAAAATGATTTTGGTATTTTTCTTGCATTAAAAATATAAAGAAAAGGAGATCAACAATATGTGGAAAGCACTGCAACATAAATTCATGGCATCTTCAGCAGATGACTTACCGCTATGTCTGCGAGAAGCTCAAAAAATGCAGCTGGCGATTGACCGTCTAACCAATACGGCCAATCTTAACCTGTTTAAAACAGATTATCTGGAATGAGTTAAGTAGCAATCCAGATTATCTATTGATTAAATATATTCCGATGCGGCATGTGCCGATGACCATGCCCATTGGAAATTATAACCGCCCAAATGTCCGGTAACATCCAGTACTTCACCAATAAAATACAAGCCTTTCTGCTTTTTACTTTCCATGGTTTTTGAGGATACTTCCGTGGTGTCTACACCACCCAAAGTCACCTCCGCCGTACGGTAGCCTTCTGTTCCTGAAGGTTTCACTTCAAAGCCATGCAGACGTGCCGCAATCTGTTCCAGCTTATCATCGCTGATATTACCAATGGCAGTTTCAGCACTTTCAGTCCAGATCAGAATTTGTAATTCAGCCACCACACTTTTCGGTAAATATTCATTGAGGAGTGTACGTAATAAGACTTTGGGCTGGCTTTGTTTTTTTGCTTTAAAGAAATCCAGTAAGTCTACACTCGGTAAGAAATCGACCTTAAAGCTTTGACCGACATTCCAGTAGTTAGAAAGTTGCAGGGAACTCGGCCCACTCAAACCGCGATGGGTAAATAAGAGGGCTTCGGTAAAGCTGTTAAGTTCATTAGAGAGTGTTGCTTCTACGGCATTACCACTTAAGCGCGTGGTCACTTCTTTAAATCCGTCAGAGAAGGTAAATGGAACCAGTCCGGCACGAGTCGGATAGAGGTGATGTCCAAACTGTTTTGCAATCTCATAGCCAATGCCTGAACCGCCAAGCGTAGGAATAGATAAACCGCCAGATGCCACGACGACAGATTCAACTTCAAAATATCCCAGTGAGGTCGCCACCTGAAAGCCTTGATCATCGACTGGATTCACTGCTTTCACTTCGCAACTGGTCTTAATATCGACCAGACCGGTTTTATCACATTCTGCCAGCAGCATCGACAAGATATCTTTTGCACCATTTAAGGTAAACAGCTGTCCATGTTTGCGCTCTTCATAAGCAATGCCATATTCACAAACCAAGCCGATAAAGTCCCAGTTGGTATAACGCGTTAAAGCTGAAATCACAAAATGTGGATTGTGTGAAATATAATTGCTCGGTTCGACTTCCAGATTGGTGAAATTACATTTACCACCGCCAGACATCAGGATTTTTTTGCCAACCTTGTTGGCTTTTTCCACCACCACGACTTTACGCCCACGTTGCGCAGCCATATACGCCGTCATTAAACCTGAGGCACCGGCACCTATGACTAGAACATCGTATTGCTTGGAAGACATCACACACTCAAGGGAGAAGAAAAGGGAAGCATTATAGACAATTTTATTTCAGCTTTCTCTATTCCAGAAAAATCAGTTCCGTGATTGCAGATTTGCAGCGCATTTTAAACATAAAATATTTGAAAGCTGCTTAAAACTCATGCATAGTTTTTGTACAAACTAAAAACATAATAACAAGGAAAAGCGAATGGCAAGTGCGGAAGATTTAAAACAATATAATCTGATTACATATATTCTTTATATTTTAGGATTTTTTCTTGGTCTTACCCCATTTATTGCGATTGTGATGAATTATATCAAGCGTGATGAAATGCGCGGTACCTGGCTGGAAAGTCATGTCGATTGGCAAATTAAAACCTTCTGGATCAGTTTGCTGGGTTATATCGTCGGTGGCTTATTGACTGTGATCTTGATTGGCTTCCTGATCGTGTTTCTGGTCTTTATCTGGCATATCTACCGCTTGGTCAAAGGGTTAATTGCCTTAAATAACAATCAACCAATTCAAGCTTAGGTTGCTGTAAAACCAAAGGGAATATTACGGCCTTGCAGACCACCACTATGAATGACCAGCAGTTTTGATCCAGCCGGAAAATAATTTTTCTCGATCAAATCAAAAATTCCCATCAGCATTTTAGCCGTGTAGATCTGCTCCAGTGGAATTGAAAATTCGGCCTCAAAATCCCGGATAAACTGCACTAAGGCTGCACTGGTTTTGGCATAGCCACCACAGCAATAATCATCGAGAATGTTCCAGTTGGTTTTTTTCGTCAGCTGGGCGACTTCATCTTTTAAAAATGAACCTTTCAGTGCAGAAAATCCTAAAACCTGTTGATGCCCATGACTGGCTTCGATCAATCCGCTGATGGTGCCACCGGTGCCTACTGCACAACAAATCACATCAAATTGCGCATCGCTATCTTTTAATATTTCCTGACACCCTTGAATCGCCAAAGCATTGGTTCCACCTTCAGGAATCACATAATGTTCAGGAAATTGTCGAGCGAGTTCGGCCAAATACTCAGGCTGTTGCTTGCGCCGATATTCATCACGACTGACGAAATGCAACTGCATCCCGAATTCTTGGGCGGTGGCTAATGTTGGATTCAATGGTCGATCAGCCAGTTCTTCACCCCGAATCACTCCAACACTCTGAAAACTAAACTGCTGTGCGGCAAATGCAGTAGCAGCAATATGATTGGAATAAGCACCTCCAAAACTCAGAATATGCTGATAACCCTGTCTTTTGGCTTCAAGAAAATTATATTTCAGTTTAAAAAACTTGTTGCCCGAGATTTGTGGATGCACCAGATCCAGACGACGTATTATTAAAGTAATATCGTGAAAATTAATCTGTTGATCTGGAATATTTTGGGCAATGGTTTCAAACATAAAAGTTCGCAAAGTTCATGATGTAAGCATTATAGCGGAAGTGCTAAAAATCAAAGTTTTTCAATAAGCCATTATTCGCTGAAAGCTATGGAATTAGTTGTAGATTGTCACAAATATTCCGCTGATTATTTAAACAACAATGCTAATCTAAACAGAGGAAACCCTGAGGAGGGTAGAATAATGAAAATATTATCCTGTGCTGTGTGGGTCGGCATGCTGCTCAGTCTGTCGGGCTGTGATGATGCGTTGAATAAACCTAAAACAGAAACCCGTACCATGATTATTGGTGGCGTACCTGTATATGAGCAGGATTATCAACTGCTAGACAAGCATTTGAGTGCTCAGGATCAGTTGAAACCTTAAGTAATTGCTATAGTTGAAATTCATGACAAATCCAGAAATTTTTACAGCAAACTGTCAGGTTTTTGCTTAAAATAGCCCTTCAATTTTTAAGTCAGGTTATCTCGTGGAATCATTCTGGATTTTAGGTTCGATTGCTTTTGCCCTGATGTTAGGCGCAATGAGTCCCGGGCCAACTTCTATTTATGTGGCAAAAAATTCAATTGCCATTTCACGTAAACATGGTTTATTTACTGCATTGGGTACTGGTCTCGGTGCAGCGATTTTTGGTCTGCTGGCGGTTCTCGGTTTGCAGGCATTTTTACTGGCTGTACCCTCAGCGTACCTGGCCTTAAAAATTTGTGGTGGTTTATATTTACTTTGGTTGGCGTTTAAAATCATTAAACATGCCAAAGATCCGATCGAAGCGGATACAACCATTAGCAAACAGATGTCTTTACGCCGTGCTTTTACCACTGGTTTAATCACACAGTTGTCCAATCCCAAAATTGCGATTGTGCTGGCCAGTATTTTTACCGCGTTATTGCCCAAAGAAATTCCAACGTATTTTTATTTTGTTTTGCCTGTCTTATGTTTCTTTATTGATGCAGGCTGGTGTTCACTAGTCGCAGTTGCATTATCTGCGGAAAAGCCACGTCGTGTTTATTTGAAGTTTAAGGCTTTGTTTGACCGCGCAGCAGGCGCAGTTATGACGGTACTTGGCTTAAAATTAATTTTTGGTATGAAGTAATTACTTCATCTAGATGCTCTGCTTATAAATAAAAAAAGCCCCTAGTCGTAGAGGCTTTTTTTATGTCTATTAAAAAGTATTTTCTTCCGAATTAGCAGAAATACGATGAATCGACAAGTCTGCACCATTGAACTCTTCTTCCTCAGTCAGGCGAATACCCATCAAAACCTTAAGCAGGCCATACACCAAAAAACCACCCGCCAAAGCAATGACAATCGCCAGCACTGTACCTATGAGTTGTGAAATTAAAGACACTCCTCCCATTCCTCCAAGCCATTGCTGACCGAAGATACCCACAGCTAATCCGCCAAAAGCACCACAAACGCCATGCAAAGGCCAAACCCCCAATACATCATCCACTTTGAGTTTATTTTGGGTATAGGTAAAGAGTTTCACAAAAATAATGCCGGCGCTGATCCCGATAAAAAAAGCACCCAACGGATGAACGACGTCTGATCCTGCACAAATCGCCACCAGACCTGCTAAGGGACCATTATGCAGGAAGCCGGGGTCATCTTTCCCCGCAACTTTGGCTGCTATTGTTCCACCGACCATGGCCATCAAAGAGTTAATAGCGACCAGTCCAGAAATGGCATCCAGCCGCTGCGCGCTCATGACATTGAAGCCGAACCATCCCACAATCAGAATCCATGAACCCAAAGCCAAAAAAGGAATTGATGAAGGAGGATGCGCGGTGATCCGGCCATCATTTTTGTAACGGCCATGACGCGCACCAAGTAGGATTATTGCGGCAAGTGCCATCCAGCCGCCCATTGCATGAACGACAACTGAGCCGGCAAAATCATGAAAACTTGCACCAAATGCATGGGTCAGCCAATCCTGAAAACCAAGGTTGCCATTCCAGATCATACCCTCAAAAAACGGATAGATCAGCGCAACCAGAAATAATGTCGCTAAAGCCTGTGAACGCATTTTGGCACGCTCTGCAATCCCTCCAGAGATAATCGCTGGAATTGCTGCAGCAAAAGTCAACAGGAAAAAACAGCGCATCAGATTGTAGCCATGATCGGCAGACAAGGTTGCAGCATCATGGAAAAAGTGCTGACCGTAGGCAATATAGTAGCCCACTAAAAAATAGGCGATGGCGGAGATGGCAAAGTCGGTTAGAATTTTACTTAGGGCATTGACCTGGTTTTTATGTCGAACTGTTCCAAGCTCTAAAAAAGCAAATCCAGCATGCATGGCAAGCACTAGAACTGCACCGAGAAGAAGAAATAATAAGTCTATATTTTGCATGGTGCGTTCCAATTTAGTGCGCGGGATCACAAAAGAAAATCAGTATATAGAGGCAAATTGATTGTAGAAGAGGGCTAAGCAAGGGAAATTTTGATGAAGAATTTCTTGAAATTGATAAGACTCGATATAAAGCACGTTACTATTTTTTTGCACCAAACTAAGACATGGCGAGAGTTCATAAAATTCAGATTTATATTATATTTTTAGGTGTTTATATTTATCGTAAGAAAAACGGTGCTAAAAAAGCATGCTAAAGGTGCACGTAAAAAGTAAAAGATTTTTAAGAAAAAATTTAAAAATAAACGAAACTATTGCTTTTAAATTTCAAAGCGTCATTCAAGTTTTAAATTTACCAAGTCATAGGGAATCTGGCTGAAGGATATTTAAAATAAATGAAACCCTAAAAAATTAGGGTTTCATGCTTAGATAAAATTATTGAAGTATTCAATTAATCTTTAAAATGTACCGGAATCCATTGATAGCTTTTATTGTCTTTAGAATAAATATGTCCAATCCCCGGAAATGGCAAATGTGGTGCTGCTACCGTCTGACCATTTTTCGCATATTCAGCAAAATATTTTAAGCGGGTTTCGATCGCCTTTTTCGGATCGACATCAAAGTCAACGCCGGTCTGTGGGCGATTAAACTGCAGCGTATGTGAGTGCACAATATCTCCAATAAACACCATCTGCTGACCTTTAGATTTTAAGCTAAAACCAAAATGCCCCGGTGTATGTCCAGCCGAACTGATAACATCGAAAGCATGGATTTGATCGCCAGTTTTAAAGGTTTTGAGCTGATTCTTGGCCTGATAGGGTGCAATGGCTTTCTTGATTTTATCGACTGTGCCCAAAAAACCTGCCTGCTTGGCTTTTGGTAATTTTTCTACCGTTGTGGGATTTATCCAGAAATCCAGTTCAGCTTGAGACACATAAATGTTGGCATTGGGAAAATTGGCAACACTATTATTACTTATACCGCATACATGGTCTGGATGTAAATGCGTGAGCAGGATGGCATTGACCTGTTCAGGTTTATGCCCTGAAGCCTTTAAATTGGAATACACTGAACCTAGGTGTGGACCATTACAGCTTGAAGTCCCGCTATCGACCAGAACCATTTCCTTGGCTGTATTGACCAGAAAGGCATTCACGGAGGTTTGGATGCCTTTAGCTTGATCGACGTAGTATTTTTTCAATATCTGGTCGGCTTGAGCTGCTGGAATATCTTTAAATAAGGCTTTGGACAGATAATTGGTGCCATCTAGCAGGGCAGTAATTTGGTAATCCCCGAAGTTATGTTGATAATAACCGGGAACCTGTTTTTGTTGTTGGGTGCTAGAAACGGATTGTGCATGTGTTTGAGAGATACCCGCCATTGAACCTAAAGCAAGCAATGACACGACGAGAGAAGAAGTGAAGTATTTCATAGCTATTCTTATGTAATTAAAGTCAATTCTATGTATTAGCACGGATGCCAGCAAAAAAGAATATGAATATATTTACCATTTTTTTAAATAGCAATGCCGATTTGGCATCTGTACTAAAAATTAAGTCTGAATCTGTATATTGATTTTTTGAAAGTAAAGAATTTATTTTTGATGAAAATATTATTATAAATAAAATGCTTAGATACATTTCACTTTTTATGAAAAGCTCGTTAACATGGGGTATTACGAACAAGCTTTGGGTGTCGCGATGAGTTTTTGGAAAAGAAAAAACAATGCCAGCTTTGTATTTTTCATTATTACCTTATATTCACTACTGGGCTTTGGACTGGGCTATGTGATTTGGGAATTTGTGTTGCAAGGCTAAGTGACCCAGCAATAAAAAAGCCTCTAGAGATAGAGGCTTTTTTATGATCGTATGAAGGTTTTATTATGAGATTTTTTAGAAAAACATTAACAACCGTCGAAGTATATTTCCTATTTACTTTTGTTAGGGCAAAAGTAACAAAACCCTTCTGTTCGTTAGAAGGCACGTCTGTGTACCCCTAACGAACGAGCGAAATCCAGGTCGCATGGTTATCACACTTTAACTACGATAAATTTTGATTCCTTTTTCACGTGCATATGAAATTTTAGGATCTTTAATTGTATATTGAGCCGAACCACTATCAGGATTACTCAAATTAATTAATCCCATTTTTTCCATACTAGATATATAGCTTTGAGCAGTTGAATGTTGAAGTTGGTTTTTTTCTTTTAATTGTTTAGCATTAAAAGTATTTCCATCTAATTTAAGTAGCAAATCTATATACGAAAAAATATCCATAGAGTTAGAGCGTGCATTCGTTTTCTTTGGATAGTATTCAAAATAATTGAAATTTTTAATAAATCTACTTAAAGCAAAGCCTATTGAAGATTTTTCAATTCTATTGCTAAGTGAGTCTTTATCATATTGGATTCTTAGTAAATTAGAAAAAATATGCCAAAGGTCGCGAGGTGTTGAATTTGCTAATTTTAAAATTTGATTAATATCCTCTTGGATAACATCATCTGCAAATAGTTCTTTGAAATTAAAAATTTTATTTTTAGAAAAAACTTTTAAACGATTATTTAGGACATTTTCTAAGTCTGAATTTGACCAATTAATAATAGTGCAACTATGTTTTTGAGTTCGTACATATTGCTTAATAAAATTAAACGGAGTTGTCCAACTTGTAAAAATAATCTGTAATTTTGGCGTTAGTAGTAATTTTTCGTCAGTTAAGATTAATTTAGTATAGTTTGCAATTAGTTCGGCATCATTCTCGAATCTTTGATCTTCATCAATTCGATCAATTAGTATGATTACTTTACTAAACTGTAATTTTTCTACAATCTTTAAAATTCTTTCAATAAGGAAATAAGAGATATCTTGGTCTAAAAAATTTTCTTCAAAGTTTATATCTAGTTCAGGAAAATATTCCTTAATTTTGACATTTTCTGTGATTGGAGGAAGCCCCGAAAAATGTTTAGATAAAAAATCATCGACGAGTGTATTTGCTGCAGTAGCACCGTAATTGAAAAGATCTCTTATAATTTTTTCAAATCTTTTATAAGTTAATTTATACCAGGGAACTTGAATAGCCTTAATTTGATCTCTTAAGTATGCTTTTGAAACTTGAGGTACAAAGTTTTGAAGTAAGTAGCTTAGTAATATTTTATCTTCTTGATCGAGTTTATTTATTCGGTTTTTTTCATTGGCAAGAGAAGAGAATAATTGTAGAGAAATTTTTGTAATTAAAAATTGATAAAAGTCTTTTGAATCAAAGTGTAATGGTAAATCAGAAAAATCTGTAATAGAGACTGAAATTATCTTTTTTCTGTCAATTCGTGACTCTAAGTTTTTTAAAAGGGCAGTTTTTCCAGCCCCTCGATCACCTAAAATGATTAAAGAATTGTCAGAGGAAAAGTTGGATAAAATACTTTCATAGTCATTTACAGGGGTAAATATATCGACGGATTGTTTTAACTCATTTTCTGTTGTAAAAAATGCAAATGGATTGTTGTCTAAATTTAATTTTTTTAAAAAGTCATTAAAATTTGTCATAAGCTTTATATTGTTAAGAAAAGAATAAGCCCCGCTAAAATATAGCGGGGCTTTTTATAAGTGTCTAAAATTAAGACACTTTATCACCCGGTTTAGCACCAGATTCAGGTGAAATTACCCAAACACCGTCGCCATTACCCGCAGCTAAAACCATTCCGTTTGAAATACCAAAACGCATCTTACGTGGCGCAAGGTTCGCCACCATCACCACCAGTTTGCCTTTTAAGTCTTCAGGTTGGTAGAACTCACGAATACCACTGAACACATTACGTGGCTCAGCTTCACCAACGTTTAAAGTGAGTTGAAGCAGTTTGTCAGAACCTTCAACCGTAGCCGCTTCCAAAACTTCAGCCACACGCAGGTCAACTTTCATAAAATCATCAATATTAATGATTTCAGCTTCACCGACTTTAGGTTCAGCTTTCTTTTCAATCTTCTTCTCTTTTTTCTTCTCAGCTTTTGCTGGTTCAGCAGCAGGAGCAGCTAAAGAATCTTTAGATGCATCCACCATGGCAGCAACCGCTTTTGGATCTACACGTTGCATTAAGGGTTGGAACAATGCAATTTCATGACCCACTAGAATGGTTTTGCGAGAAGCAAAATCGAAGCTTTCAAGTTGCAAGAAATCTTGAACCTGTTGAGCTAGTGTCGGCAATACAGGAGCCAAGTAAACTGCCAATTGACGGAACAGGTTGATCCCCACAGAGCATACATCATGCACTTGTTGTTCCTGACCTTCCTGTTTCGCAAGTGCCCAAGGCTTTTTCTCATCAATATACTGGTTGGCTTTGTCTGCCAGTGCCATGATTTCACGAATCGCTGCAGAGAATTCACGTGCTTCATAAGCTTGAGCAATTGAACTACCGGCATCAATAAAGCTTTGTACCAATTCAGGTTCAGCACATGTCGTGCTTAACTTGTTATCAAATTTGGTGTTAATGAATTTTGCACAACGGCTGGCAATATTCACGACTTTACCGACCAAATCTGAATTTACTTTCTGAACGAAATCATCAAGGTTCAGGTCAGAGTCTTCAACTTTGTCAGAAAGTTTCGACGCGAAGTAATAGCGTAGATATTCAGGATTTAAATGCTCTAAATAGGTTTCCGCTTTAATAAATGTGCCGCGAGATTTTGACATCTTTTGGCCATTGACAGTCAAGAAACCATTCACGAATAAGCCTGATGGCGTGCGGTAGTTTGCACCTTCAAGCATTGCCGGCCAGAACAGGGCATGGAAATACACGATGTCTTTACCAATGAAGTGATAGACCTCATTTTCAGAATCTTTTTTCCAGTAGTCATCAAAATTCAATTCAGGACGTTTGGTTTTGATGTAGTTTTCAAAGCTCGACATATAACCAATCGGCGCATCCACCCAAACATAGAAATATTTGTTTGGCGCATCTGGAATTTCAAAACCGAAGTATGGCGCATCACGTGAGATGTCCCAGTCATTCAAGCCATTTTCAAACCATTCGTCCAGCTTGTTGGCAATCGATACCGGCAAGCGACCTTCATCACGAGTCCATTTTTGCAGGTATTCACCAAAATTTGGCAATTTAAAGAAGTAATGATCAGATGATTTTTCGACTGGAGTTGCGCCACTTAAAGTGGAATGCGGATTCAACAACTCTGTCGCATTATAAGTTGCACCGCAGACTTCACATGAGTCGCCGTACTGATCTTCCGCCTTACATTTCGGACAGGTGCCTTTAATGAAACGGTCTGACAGGAACATGCCTTTTTCAGGATCAAAAAGCTGGGTCACCGGACGAACTGCAATATTGCCCGCATCACGGTTTTTCACATAGATTTCTGACGCACGGGCACGGTTGGTATCGCTATGTGTAGAATCATAATGATCGAAATGCACACCGAAACCGTCAAAGTCACGAATGTGTTCTTTTTGCACATTGGCAATTTGCGCTTCAGGTGAAATGCCATTCGCTTCGGCACGTAGCATGATCGCGGTTCCGTGAGCATCATCCGCACAGACATAAGTCACATCATGACCCATCGCACGCATGGCACGTACCCAAATATCTGCTTGGATATAGCCAAGTAAGTGACCCATATGAATCGGGCCATTGGCGTAAGGAAGGGCATTGGTGACTAAAATTTTACGCACGGATTCACTCTCTCATTCGTATTCATTATGCAATGGGCCATAATTTTACATGATGCCGAGGGGATTACAAAGAAATGCTTTGCTGAAACCCAATGAATAGACGGACTTGGAAAACCGAATACAAAAACCTGCATCGTCCTTAGCATATAACCTTGCAATACGGATTTAACTCAGCTCATGCTACATTCTGCAAACAATAGCAACAACATGTACAGGCTTTGTTGCAGTTTGCTTACTTCGCCCGATTCGCGTGATGCTTTGTGCTAAAAAATGGCTGATTGTTTATATGATATGCCTAAGGAGGGTACCTCATGACTCAGCAGAACCAAAATAATACGTCGAAGCAAAATCAAGATAAAGAACAACATGCACGCGAATTGAATGATCAGCTTGCAAAAGAGCAAAAGCAAAATGAGATAGATAAACAGCACAATCAGGAACATAAGAACGGGCAAAGTGCCCAGACCCATGCTGATCAGAAATCTGATACCCAGCACAACGGTAAAGATACAAATGCTGAGCAATCAGCACAAAAAGACAGTTCTCAAGAGAACCAGTCTGATAAAAAAACTGAAAGCTTTAAGATGGATGACTTAAAAGCCAAAGCGATAGCGATAGGTGAAGACCTATTGCAAAAAGGTGAAAAGCTTCTGAATGAGCTGAAACAAGGAAAATCTGACCACCAGCAAAATACTGAGCAAAGTTCAGATGATGCGAAAAAGGCTAAAGCGGATCATGCCTCTCAAGATAAATCATCTAACAAGTCAGATAAACAGCATGCTAAAGATGGTCAGAACGATCAGCAGGCAGGTATGGCAAATTTAAAAGATGAAGCCATGCATAAGTTTGAAGATACCAGACAGAAAATCACAGACTTATTCAGCGAAGCCTCGGTTAAGTTCGCTGAGCTGAAACAGATGGCAACTGATACGATGAATAAAATGAAAGATAATCAATCGAAGGAAAGTGATTCTGATCAGCAGCAAGATGCCAAAGATGCAGATTCAGAAAGCGACTCTCAGTCCAAAAAGGACGAATCGAAACAAGATCAGGATAAAAATACCAAGGATCAAAAGGACAAATCTGAAAACAATAAAAATCATAAATAGTCTGTGATCATAGAGCCACTTTAATTACAGAGGGTTAAAGTGGCTTGATCGCATAAGATCAGTAAAAAAATTATTACATCAAAATAATCCGCCTTTCTTTGCTCTCAATCATTCATTTTTCATTATTTCTATTCACCACGATTTCATAAAACATTTCAGAAAACCGAGTAAAATGGTTGGAAATTGAAGATATCTCTTTCATCTTCTCCAATACAATGCTTAACCTTCGCCTAAAACCCCGTTAAACTAAGCGATTCAGATGTCGATCTACATTTTTGGAGTAACCTATGTCTTGGCTTTCTTCGCTTAAATCGGTTTTTTCGCCTTCCAAGGAGGTGAACGAAGAAGCTGTGCAAAACGTACTGCAAAACTATATCTTGCCAAATTCCAGTAATGCCTTGAAAGATCGTATTACGCAGGTCAATGTACAGGGTGAGATTCTGCAAATTACTTTGAATACCTATCCAGAAGAAAAAGCGCAGCTGCAACAGATTCATGATGAACTGGCGGAAGCTTTGCAAAAATGTGGTATTCAAGAACTGAATATGCATGTGATTCAGCAGAAAACTGGACATAAGAAAGAAGGGGGTTGCGGGCATAACCATGCTGAAGGTGAAAACTGTTCAAGCGAGCCTAAAGCGGAAGCAAAACCCAATCTTCCCCCTGTGGTTGATGCGTCGGCACAGCCTGCAGAAACAGAAGAAGCTGATCCAAATAATCCACCTATTCAAAAAGCTGCGCCGCAACAGCGTGATGTTCCAAAACACCCAAGAATTCAAAATGTGATTCTGGTGTCATCTGGTAAAGGTGGCGTAGGTAAATCGACCACGACTGTAAATCTGGCTTTGGCTCTACAGAAATTAGGCCTGCGCGTAGGCGTACTAGATGCCGATATTTACGGCCCAAGTATTCCGACTATGCTCGGCAATGCCGGCAAAACGCCAATGATCGAAGCAGAGCAGTTTGTCCCTATCGAAGCCTATGGGATGGCGGTATTATCAATTGGCCATTTAACTGGAGATCACAATACTCCAGTCGCCTGGCGTGGTCCAAAAGCCACGGGTGCATTAATGCAGTTATTCAATCAGACCCTATGGCCAGACCTTGATGTGCTGATGATTGATATGCCACCTGGCACAGGTGATATCCAGTTAACTCTTGCGCAGCGTATTCCGGTGACGGGTGCAGTAATTGTGACAACGCCACAAAACGTGGCCTTGCTAGATGCGACCAAAGGTATCGAATTGTTTAATCGGGTGCAGATTCCGATCATGGGCGTGATTGAAAACATGTCGACCCATATCTGCTCAAATTGTGGTTTTGAGGAACAGATTTTTGGTACAGGCGGTGGCGATAAACTGTCTGAGCAATATCAAATTCCATTATTGGGCCGTTTACCTTTGGATGCTAAAATTCGTGAAAATGCGGATGCCGGTACACCTTCTGTCATTGCCGAAGATGCTGCTGCAGAAAGCTATATGCTGATTGCAGAGAAAATTGCCGCACAGCTACCCAAAGCAGAAAAAGATCATAGCCGAATTTTCTAATTCTATAGACAATTCAGATATTTAAGCCTTAGCTAAAAGCTAGGGCTTTTTATTTCTTATTTTTAAAATTAGCTCGATTTAAATGACCGAAATTGACTGAAATGACTATCGGGTATTTATCCTAAATATTTATATAAATATTTGAATTAATTGAAATAAATAAATTTAAATTTTAGGTTATATGTTCTCTTACAATTATTTTTTTGCAGCACTGACCGAATTCTTCTATGCTACTCGGATTAGAGCGAGGTCAAACTATGATTTCATGGTTTTTTATTGGTTTAGTGGCAACCATTCTTTTAACACCAGGCCCAACCAATACCTTATTGGCATCTTCAGGCATTCAGGTCGGATTTAAAAAAACATTTGGTTTAATTCCTGCGGAAGCCTTTGGTTATCTGATCGCCATTAGCTTATGGGGCATTCTGATCGGAAAAATTTCCGTTCATCTTCCGCTTTTACCGACGATTCTCAAACTTTTTAGTGCTGGCTATATTCTATTTCTCGCTGTGAAATTATGGCGGACTGCAGAAATAAGCGAAAATCTTGAAAATGTCTCGATTCGCGCACGAGAATTATTTTTGGCAACCTTGCTTAATCCTAAAGCACTTTTATTTGCCTCAGCGATCTTTCCTGGCATTGTCTGGAAAAGCGGCCAACATTATGTGACTCATATGCTGGTTTTCTTGCTTCTGTTGATCCCGATTGCATTCTTCTGGACTTTTCTGGGTTCAATCCTGGCCAGAAAAAACAGTCGCTGGCTTAATCAGAAAAACCTGCAGAAAACGGCTTCGCTGGTATTAATGAGCTTTTCCATTCCTTTAAGCTATTCTGCACTTTTAAGTTTATAAGCTGATCTCAATCAGCAATTTTTTGGCAACTTTAGCTCTAAGCCTTTCACTTATTTTCATTAGTGTCAATTTCAGTTAAAGTACGTCGCAATAACTTGTTCTTAAGATTTTTGGATTATATCAATGGCAATTAAGTCTGATCGTTGGATTCGCGAAATGAGCGAAAAACACGGCATGATTGAACCGTATGCAGAAAACCAGGTACGTTTGGATGAAAATGGTCAAAAGCTGATTTCGTATGGCGTATCCAGCTATGGTTATGACGTGCGTTGTGCACGTGAATTTAAAGTATTCACCAATGTGCATTCTGCAATTGTCGATCCGAAGAACTTTGATGAACGCAGCTTTATTGATATCGAGTCGGATGTCTGTATCATTCCGCCTAACTCGTTTGCTTTGGCGCGTACCATCGAATATTTCCGCATTCCACGTAATGTCTTGACCGTGTGCTTGGGCAAGTCTACTTATGCGCGTTGTGGCATCATTGTTAACGTGACTCCGCTTGAGCCAGAGTGGGAAGGACACGTCACTTTAGAGTTTTCAAATACTACCAATCTTCCTGCGCGTATTTATGCAGGTGAAGGTGTAGCGCAGATGCTGTTTTTTGAATCTGATGAAGTCTGTGAAACCTCATATAAAGATCGTGGTGGTAAATATCAAGGTCAGACAGGCGTTACTTTGCCGAAGACCTAATTGTTTTAAAATATTGAATGACGGGACTTTATGTCCCGTTTATTTTTTTGAGATTTTCATTCATCGGAAACTGCTATTTTTCGCCTAATTGGCTTTGGCATCTGTATCAAAAATCAGCATAATGGATTCCGCATAACCATAAAAAAGATGCGATGCATTATAAAAAATCAAAGATTGGCGGCTGGGAAGCTGAAGCATAAGGTGCGGAGCATCGAATAAAAAGGAAAGAGTGAGATGGCTCAGATAAAAGATATATTTAAATTTCGCAAAAGTTATTTGGCGATGACAATCGGTTTCAGCCTGTTGCCTTCTGCACATGCGATGCAGGAATTATCAGATTCTTCTCTTTCTGACACCACAGGTGAGGGTGTTGCGCTCGTCCTTGATGATTTTAAAATGGTGTTTCAAGGTCCTAAAGATCTTTCTGCTAGTTCTAGTTATGCCAGAGGCATTGAAAACCCCGGACAAGCAGATACAGGCTTTATTCGTATTATCCCGACGGGTGAGAATTACAACCAACTTGGGCAGCGTGTATACGACAAAGTTTATAAATCTACATATGATAATGCTTTTCATGTTGAAAGAACGCAGAATTATGCAACTGAGTATCAGCAAGCCTTTGATACCTTAAAAACTGATTTTTATAATGATAACTATAATACGATTAAGAATACTTATGACACACAAGCTAACCGGGACGCATTTAAGCAAGAATTAGTTGATTATTATTATAATACAGACTTTATGAAAGCCTATTATGACCAACGTCGTGATGATTATTATAATGGTGCAGGTAATACCTCACCAGGTATTGATTATGATATCAAGCATGATGGCACAACAGAATATGAATTAACGCCACTGCGACCAAATAAGTCTGATGAATATGCAAATTTAAATACCCTTGAAATGATTCAATTTCTATATGGGCAAAATGCTAATCAGCAGATTCCAAATACTGAATGGAGTACGGCGGTTGATAGGCAGAATATTATTGGAGCAATTGTAGATGCAAGAATTATTGAACTAGTTAAAGCAGAATACAACAAAAAATTGGAAGCTGCTCTAGCCGGAATGATGAAAGATGCAGATAGTGCTGCTATGGCTGAAATCATTGCTAGAGCAGATCAGGCTGCTAAAACTGAAGCTGCTAAAAGCTCTGTGAGCACTTTAAGAACTAAAGCCGATGTATTTATTTATGGTCTGGCATTATCGAAAAGCGATGGTTCTTTAAGCACACGATACAGTAATCAGGGTTTTAGCTGGGGATCAGCAGATAATCCTTGGTTATTCCGGGCAGGAACTGAAAACGTCAAACAGTTTAAGGACGCTGCTAAAGATGTAGGCTATATTGCTTTGGAAGCCCCATTAAGTCCAATTGCAGGGGTCGAAAGTGATAATAATATCAAGCTGGGCTTCTGGAGTGATATTTTTGCACGTGAGCTTAATTCCTCGAATGCTGTAGATCCTATAACAGGTGGGCCGACTTCAGGCCTTGACACAAATTATCGATTAAGAACTCAATTTATTGCTAATGGTCTGAGTTTTAATGGCTCGCAAGTTCGGTTATTCCAAACCTTAGAATCTGACAATAAGAATTACAGCCAAACATTAGGTATGGCGAGTATTGTTCGTCTGAATACCAATGATCGACCAGAAAATCTAAGCAGTAGCGATAGTAATCTTAACAGTAAAGGTATTCGTCTCAGTACCGCAGCAAAAACAGATGCACTTGATGGTAATGTCCCGACCCCGGCCTTGAATGGAAGTGATGCTCCTATATTTCATGATTCTGAGGGTTTATATCTCTATAGTCCAAATATTAATTTGGTGCTTGGTAATATGTACCAGCCTTTCGTTGTCGGTTCAGAAGGCAATAATATTATTTTAGAAGTGACACGTATTCCCAATATTCCTGCTATTTATAATCAAATTTATCAAAATTATGGGGGCGGACTGGGTACAACGGATTTAAAGGGTTCGACCTGTAATGTCTATAGTTGTGGTACACCGATTAAAAATAATGTGTCAGATACCACCGCACTTTATCAAGGGCGTAATGCGACTCACAGTAGCATCTCAATAGGGACTACAGAGCGTATCTCAGGGACAAATATGCTGCGCGCCAAGGATGGGGTGAATTCAACAGGAATCGTATTCAAAAATACTGATGGTGTAAGTAAGAATTTTGGATCTGCTGTCATTGATGGGGTCCTGATTCAGCATCTGAAAATTAGAACAACTGGTCTATAAGGAAGTATAAGAATGTCCAAATTAGTAACACTCTGTGCATTATTATGTACCTCTATGACCAGTTTTGCCGGATTGGAAGCCCTTGATCAGCAAGCATTAACCAATACCGTGGGGCAAGGCGGAGCAGATCTTAACTGGACTTTATCTTTAAACCATATTTATGCGACAGATTTAAGTAAAGATAAAATTTCTCGGCTTGATGGAAGTGGCAACCCGCTCGAAGTATTTTATGTTCTAGATCCCACCGCTTGTGGAGCAACAAAACAATTTTGCCGTCTGGCAATAGCGCCGAATAACCATGTCGATGCCAATGGAAATAAAAAGTGGTTAGTCTTTAAAGGCATTCAAGGCACGATTCAGATTGATAAGTTTTCAATTGATGGTACAACCATCATTAATCATCGTAATGAACCACAAACGGCGATGCAAATTACCTTTTATGATCACCAGCCTTTAAAGATCCGTAATTTAGGCTTTAATACAGTTTCCATTGAAACGGGTACAGGTGCTGGCGCCTTGGAAGGTTATGCCAATACAGGTGTTTATAGTACGTATACAGGGCGTACCTATAATGCCGATGGAACTTATACAACCGCGCCCCAAGATGTTCCTTCATTTGATAAAGGTGCTGAAAAAGGATTTATGGGGTTGAACGTTCATGGAAATCTGCATACGTCAGGCAATTTGAAAATATTTGGTTATAACTGTACAGGTGGAGCACAAAGTCGTTGTTAGTAACAACGTCAAGTACAGCATAAGGATATATAAATGAAAAAAACAACAATAAAGTTGAAATTGCTAACAGTATGCATGTGTCTTATACAACAAAGTTATGCACTTGAAACTATTGAAGAGCAAGAATTGAGTGAAGTCACTGGACAAGATGGTATGGTGATTACTCATGAAATTTCTAAAGCCAGTATTGCTCAAGCCAATTGGTATGATCCAAATCCAACTGCCAACACTAAAATGGGTTTAGGTCTACATAATGTTGAGATTATTGGAAAAGATAATAAACCAATCATTAGTCAACTTGAAATAGATGTAGGTGCCACTTCACAAGGGGCAGGACTTCGGCTAGCTGCAAGTGTTTCACCGTTTCAAGCCACTGCAGATTTAAAATTGGTAAAGATCGCCTGTACGACCAATCCATGTAGTCAATCTGCGAATAGTATTCGGACTACGGGTACTCAATCTAATCAAACTTTGGGTGCATTAGGGATTAGTACCTCTACACCGCTTAGTGTGCTATTACAAACCAGTGCAGGTCTATTTAATAAAGATTCAATTGCCAGTATCGATTTTCAACTTAAAAATGCCACGATTAGTCATAAATTAGGCGAAAATAGTCTGATTTTGAATGACTTTAACTTTAACTTCGCGGGTCAAGGATATATGTACATTGACCCGGATGAAGGCGTGGTACTCACCACACGAAATGGCAGTCAAGATCATTATGTGGATCTAAAGCGTGCTGAAGATATGACCGATATCACGGCTGGCCGGGTTAATCCGACCAATCCAGGGGTTAATATTGACCTGCGTTATAATACGCCAAATAATGAACGCAAAAATATTATGCGTTTAGGAGCTTCGGGTGCAGTCACTAACGCAAGATTATCCATGAGTGCAGATCAAACCCAGATAGGTACTTTTGATGTTAGTAACAAGGTGAATGGTGTACTAGAACGTCAGGACAAAGCTGCAACAGGTTACAGTGGCCTGGTCGGAGAAGGTGGGTTGAATCTAGGCTTGTCTGCAGATTTTACAGGTACTAATAGTACCGGGCTTCCAGCAACTATGGCACCTACAACATTTGAGATTGGTCATACCGGTAAGGGAAGCCATGCTGTGCAATTCTCCAAGCTCAGACCCTTGACTACACGTAATGCTGCCGGTGCTTTACACGGTAAAAATGCTTATATCGACTTTGGAAATATATATATAAATACCATTACTGCAAAAAGTCTCGATTTCATAATCAATGAAAATATGCAAAAGACTTTAGGTAGTAGTAGCACTGTACTTAAACAGACACTCAGTACCACCACGAATGGAGAGGATTTTGCCTATATCGCCGTACGTGGAATGGATTTTCAGTCCATTGCTGCTAAAGCACGTTTCATATCAGATAACTCTTTGGCGGAAATTGGTGGCGATGGTGGTTCATGGGGAATCGGTATTCCTATTTATAATTTAAATGCCAATGTTGCCTTGTCTGGAACGACTTATGGAACAGACAATAAGCAAGCAATTGCTTATAACATTATGGCATCTACAGAAGGCTATGGAATTGACAAGAAAACCGGTTTGCCAAGCACAACTTCGATTATATTGATTGATGGTAAAAATGGCGATCATGGTGAGGCAGTTAACTATTATGCCGGTTTTAGGAATATCGATGCTTTGATCAAGTCGGAAGGGATTATTAGTTATAAAGATGAAGGTATTTATATTCGTGCCGATAAACTGCTGATTGGAGCTAAAGCTGAGCTTGCGATTGGTCAATTACCAGGATCTAAATATAATTGTACCAATGCATCGGTCACTAAATGCGGAAGCTATGTGCCTCATGATAATTTTTCTAAACGTGATGATGTCCTGACTAATATTGCTTTTAAACTTGATGGAAACGGCGAGCTCCTCATCATTCCAGGAGTGGATCCGACCAGCGATTCACCAGATACCAACTTCCTGTCATTTGATGCAAATTTTAAGTTTAGACCCCTTACCGCAGAAGAAACTGCAAATAAAGATAATCTGGGCAGCTATTTTAGTATTGCCAATGAAGATATTGATTCAGCCGGGGTATTAAAAACTTCGTCAATTAACTTTAACCGGATGGAAGGTCATTTGGGTGTCAAAGCAAAAGTTCGTGTCAGTGCAGATACAGTGACTTTGGATAATCAGGTCAAACTCAATTATGAAAATAATATTGCAACACCATTTAAAACCAATTTTGCCATGGCGACCAATGGCAATATGCAAAACATGGCAAGTATTGCACTGACTGGTGGAACCATTCGTAGCACGATGGGAATCACACCACGCTGAAAATCAGGATGAGAAAAATGAAAAAAATAATATTAAAAAGTCTAGTGGTAGCTATGATGGGCCTAAGTGGTCAGGTATCTGCATTAACCTCATTGGAAGACCAAGAGCTCTCAGAAGTCAATGGGCAGGCTTTATTGTCAATGGAGGTTCAGTCTGGATTTAACCAGATGGATAATCTAGGAGCTACTTATGACCAGAGTAATATCTCATTTTATAAATTAGGCTTGGAAGCCGAGATGGAAATTAATGCCAATATAAAAAAGCTACAACTCGGGTGTGGCGGTGTTAATGGTGCAACCGGCTGTGATATTGATATTGATCATATTGCCTTAAGTGGTAATCCTACGAATGGCGCGGATCGTGCCGCGACTTCAGCTCTGATTACTAATCCATTTGTACAATTTGCCATAAAAAATCCAAATCAGGCATCTACACGTGAAGTTTTAGGTTTCCGTTTAAGTGCGGAAAAGATTTCAGGTCTATTGACAATGGGGACAGAAAATAGTGCTACACCAAATGGTATTAACAGTTTCAGTGGTTATATGAAAACAAAATCTTCATCAGGAGTTGCAACAACCGCTCCTCGTGTCATGGATTATGCTGCAACTGGAATGAATATTGAGGGTACGGTAAAAGGCACTATATTAGGTCAACCATTACCTCTGGATTTACATTACACATCTAGCAATTATGCTTTCCAGTTAAATTCTACAACAGCACCTTTTACTATTCCTGCTACGATAGTGTCAGGAACAAGAATGAAAGAAGTTGTACTAAAAGGGACAGGGACAGTAGGTCGTATTGATTTTAAAGGACCATTAAAAGCAGAATTATTGGATGGAGCATTAAAATTAGATAAAGATATTACAGGCTACTTAACCGGGCTACAGACAGACATTACCGTTAAACAAAATCTCGGACTTATTCATGCTTTATATTTAAATAATCCAGCTTCACTCTCCTTGCAATCCCAAAGCATTTTATGGCCTGGTGCAGCAGTCGCGGCAAAACAAGGGTGGTGGCTGGCAATGGAAGATGAAGTGGATTTAGGAAGTATTTCACCTTCATATAGTGTGCCAATTTCAGATGCTGTTTTAAAGCAAACTATTGCAGGAATTAACCATGATTTAACCACTAATGTGCGAGATTGTGGAAGTCTGGTTTTTGGTTGTGTGCTAGGAAGTGCACTTGATGTAAAGGAAATTAAAAATCCTGCGCTACTTGATTTCCCTCTTACTAATTTAACTTTACAAGGCCAGAACTTTAAACCGAACTGCTTTGGTGGACATAAATTCTGCTAAGTTTAGTTATAAAAAATCCCGCATTACGCGGGATTTTTTATAAGAAAGCAAAATTATTTAGCAATTTTTGCCAATAATTCTTCTTTCGAAATATTTACTGATTCAGCATCGCGGCGGCCTTTATATTCAAAAGTACCTGCATCTAAACCTTTTTCACCGATCACAATACGGTGTGGAATGCCTGTAAGCTCAAGATCAGAGAATTTCACGCCCGGACGTTCATTACGGTCATCGAGTAACACGTCAAAACCTGCAGCTTGTAATTCAGCATAGAGTGCTTCCGCAGCTTCCATAGTTCGTGGAGATTTATGTGCATTCATCGGCACAATGGCAACTTCAAACGGTGCAATGGCAGTTGGCCAGATAATGCCCTTCTCATCAAAGTTCTGCTCGATTGCAGAGGCCACCACACGTGTTACACCAATACCATAACACCCCATTGTTACAGTGAATGGTTTGCCATCTTCACCCAAGACTTTACAACCTAAAGCTTCAGAGTATTTTTGACCCAACTGGAAGATATGCCCCACTTCGATACCACGTTTGATTTGAAGCGTACCTTTACCATCTGGAGATGGATCGCCTTCAACCACGTTACGTAGGTCATAAACTTCAGTGAACTGCGCATCACGTTCCCAGTTTACACCTGTTGCGTGTTGATCTGCTCCATTTGCACCTGCAACAAAGTCAGACAATACCGATGCTGCACGATCAACAATGACGGTGATACCTTTTTCGACCAGACCTTGAGGACCGACAAAGCCAGCAGTTAAGCCAAGTGCTTGAAGTTGTTCTTCAGTAGCAAATGTCAAAGGCGCAGCAATTAAAGGATGTTTTTCAGCTTTAATTTCATTCAGTTCGTGATCGCCACGAAGGAATAATGCAACCACAGGTACATCTTGACCTTCTTCAGTCGCAACACCTTGAACTAATAAGGCTTTTACTGAATGAGCAGGATTGGTACCCAAGAATGCTGATACATCTGCAATGGTTTTTTGATTTGGTGTATCTACCAGTTTGAGTTCTTGTGTAGGTGCCGCACGCTCACCGACAAGTACTGCTTCTGCCATTTCAATATTGGCTGCATAGTCAGATTCAGTCGAGAAGGCGATATCATCTTCACCGCTTGAAGCCAGCACGTGGAATTCGTGAGAACCTGAACCACCGATTGAACCGGTATCTGCTTGAACCGGACGGAAATCTAAACCAAGACGGGTGAAGATTTTGCAGTAGGCTGCATACATGTCGTCGTAGGTTTGTTGCAGTGATTCCTGGTTGGCATGGAAAGAGTAGGCATCTTTCATAATGAATTCACGTGAACGCATTACGCCAAAACGTGGCCGAATTTCGTCACGAAATTTGGTTTGTACTTGGTAAAAGTTTGCAGGCAATTGCTTGTAGCTTTTTAATTCGTTACGTGCAAGGTCAGTGATCACTTCTTCATGCGTCGGACCGAGAACAAATGGGTTGCCATGGCGGTCGTTGAAGCGTAAAAGCTCAGGACCGTATTGTACATAACGACCTGATTCTTCCCATAAAGATGCAGGTTGAGTCACCGGCATATAGACTTGAAGTGAACCGACTTTGTCCATTTCTTCGCGGACGATCGCTTCAACTTTATTTAATACGCGAACGCCCATCGGCAACCAGGTGTATAGACCTGAAGCCAACTTACGAATCATACCGGCACGAAGCATGAGCTGATGTGAAATAACCTCAGCATCGTTCGGGGTTTCTCTTAACGTTGCAAATAAAAAGCGACTCGCGCGCATGGAAACTGTCCTAAAAAATTAAGCGTTAAAGCAGGGATTATACAATAAAAAATGAGGTGAGCTTTTGGGAATGTCACCTCATTGTGTTGTATTAAATTATGCCATGATTTTACGTGCCTGACGCAGCATAAAATTCTTAAAGTCATCCAGGTAAGTAAAGATCACCGGCACCACCACCAGGGTCAGCAGGGTAGAGGTAATTACCCCACCAATCACCGCATGCGCCATCGGTGCACTTTGTTCACCACCTTCACCTAGCCCTAGGGAAAGTGGCACCATGCCCATGACCATCGCGCTGGTAGTCATCAGAATAGGACGCAAACGGGTTTTACCAGCGGCAATAATCGCATCATAACGGTCTTCGCCGCGGTCCATGGCTTTCTTGATGAAGTCGATCAGTAGAATCGCATTCTTGGTCACCAGTCCCATCAGCATGATAATGCCGATAATCGAGAACAGGTTCATGGTCGAGTTAAACAGGAATAAGGCCAGAAACACGCCAATGAGCGACAATGGCAGTGAGGCCATAATTGCTGCAGGATGAATAAAACTGTTGAACTGTGAACCGAGCACAATATAGATAAAGACAATCGACAGGGTAATCGCAGTCAGTGCATAACCTGCGGATTCTGCCATGTCGGCATTGGAGCCTTGAGTGTCGAAACTATAACCCGGTGGCATATCGAAATTTTCTTGCAAGCGGCTGATATCCGTCCCGATGTCACCTGCAGGACGTCCTGAAGTATTGGCCTCGACCAGAACTTCACGTGCCAGATCACGTCGATTAATCTGCGAGGCGCCCAGTTTTTCTTCAAATTTGGCGACACTCGAAAGCGGGACCAGAACTGGTTGATTATTGGCATCGGTTTTATTCGAGGTGATATACATATTCTGTAAATCGCTAGGCAAGCTGCGCTGGTCTTCGGTCAGGCGCAGATTCACATCATAGGTTTCACCTTTTTCATCCTGCCAGGTCGTGACATCATCACCGGCAATCAGCGGACGCACTACATTGGCAATCTGATTGACCGATAAACCTAAATCACTGGCCAAGACGCGATTGATCTGTACATCAAGAGTCGGCTTGGGTTCTTTTAATGAAGTTTCCAGATCGACAATGCCATTAATCTTCGCCATTTCCGTCATAAAGCGATCGGAAATTTTTTGCAGTTCATCTAGATCCGGACCTTTAATCGAAATCATGATCGGCTTCTGGCCACCTGAAACGGTTTCATCGGCGGATGCCACCGAGGTAATGCTGATTCCTGCAACCGATTGTAGACGCTGGCGGAATTCATTATTCAGGTCATTCAGGGTCTTTTCACGTTCGGTACGCGGCGTTACAGTCACCCGTAAACTGACATGGTTTTTACCGCGGTCAGTTGCGCCATTAATCACCCCATAAGTGGCTTTGACATCCGGATGCTGACGAATAATCTGATCCACCTGCTGCAGTTTGGCTTGTGAATATTCAAGCGATGAATCGACCGGTGTTTCAAACTTGATCCGGATTTCACCTTTATCCGGAACCGGTACAAATTCGGTGCCGATCAGTTTGGACAATCCCAGAGCACCAAATAATGAAGCGACAGCAATTAATAAAGTAATCAATCTGAAGCGCAGTGCCAGTTTCAGCAATTTTTCATAGACATGGCTTAAGTTATCCAGCTTGCTCGAGATCCAGCTAAAGAAACGTTTCACCCGACCTGGTTTTTTATTTGGATCTTTTTTCTTTTCTGCCCAGTGCGCAGAAAGCATCGGGTCCAGGGTAAAGCTGACAAACATCGAGATCAGAACGGCCATACTCACCGTGACCCCGAACTGGTAGAAGAAACGGCCAATAATTCCGCCCATAAAGGCCACAGGCAGAAATACGGCAACAATGGTCAGTGTTGTGGCCAGAACAGCTAAACCAATTTCTTTGGTGCCATCGAGTGCAGCAGTCACGTGATCTTTGCCCATGTCGGTATGCCGGACAATATTTTCACGCACCACAATTGCATCATCGATCAACAGACCAATACTCAAGGACAGCGCCAGTAAAGTCATCATATTGATGCTAAAGCCAAAGGCCCAGATAAAGGTCAGCGTGCCCAAGAGAGCAATTGGTAGGGTTAAACCGGTGATTACTGTGGAGCGGAAAGAACCCAGGAACAGTAGGACAATCAGCACAGCCAGTACCGCACCTTCAATAATGGTTCGGGCTACATCACCAATGGTGCCGCGGATACTTTTGGAGGAGTCCACCACCACTTGTAAAGTGGTACCTTGTGGAAGCTGCGCCTCAATACTTTCTAAAGCTGCATAGCTCTTGTCGACTACTTCAATGACGTTTGCATCTGAACTGCGCAAAATATCAATTGCCACTGCGGTTTTACCATTCAAAAAGGCAGCCGATTCCAGCTCTGCCTGACTGTCTTGAATATTGGCCACTTGTCTGAGGAAAATCGGTACGCCGTTTTTATTGGCAATAACCAGATCGCCGAAGGCGAGGGGATGCAGTACTTTAGAATTGATTTCAATGACCAGTTCCGAATTACCCGATTTAAGCGTCCCCCCCGGGACTTCAATATTCTCGGCCTTTAAGGTGTTAATCACACTGTCCACACCAATGCCAAAGGCTTGTAGTTTTTGTGGTTCCACCTGAATCCGGATCTGGCGCTGCGCATCACCCAGCAGGTTGACCGTTCCGACGCCCGGGACTGTACGCAATTGTGGCACAATTCGCTGATCCAGATAGGAACTGAGCGCTTTCACATCCATATTGTCGGATTCAAATACGATCGACATTACCGCATTCGCCGTCGGGTCATAACGTTCTACAATCGGCTCCTGAATCTCATCACGAAATTCAGCAGTTACAGAAGCGATTTTATCCCGCACGTCCTGAGCTGCTGTGGTAGATGTCACATCCAGATTAAATTCAGTGGTGATGATGGACAGGCCTTCACTGGACTGGGAAATCACCTGTTTCAAACCGGAAATGGTATTGATCTGATCTTCGAGTTTCTTGGTGATTTCCGATTCAACCGTTTCCGGAGAAGCGCCCGGATAGTTGGTATAGATCACCACAAAAGGGAAATCGACATCAGGAAATTCTTCAACGCCCATCCGCTGCCAGGAAGCCAGTCCCAGTACCATCAAACAGAACATCATCATGATGGTGAAAACCGGATACTTCACACTAATTCGGGTAAACCACATGTCAATGATCCTGTATGAATGGTTTTAGTTGGCGCGAAGGGTGACAGTTTTTTGCAGATCGGCTTCGCTAAACTTAACCCGGCTGACCTGATCACTATTTTCTAGTCCTTGAACCACGGCAATGTTGTCGCTATAACGCTGTTCTAGTACCTGAACATTGACTTTGATAATTTTATTCTGGCGTATTATCCAGACATAAGGTTTATTCTGAATGTCTTGAATAGTATCTAATGGAATCAGCTGGCCAGAAATCTGTTGTGAACTCAGAATGTTGCCTTCAACGAAGGAGCCGATACTTAGCGAAGGAATGGTTTCATTCGGCGTGGCAAAGAATTCGATCTGGCGACTGGCCTGATCTGCAATGGGGGAAATCCGGCTAATTACGGCAGTGAGCCGATTTGGATTACCTTGAATGTTGTATTCGACCTGACTGCCCAGTCTTAAACCTGATTGCAGATCACTAGGTACGCGTGCTTGAATTTCCAGCCGTTTCGGATCGACAATTTCAAACAGGGTTTGTCCAATGGCAACGGTTTGACCCGGTTCAACCTGACGTTGCGTAATCACGCCACTGATCGGACTGGTCATGGTGCCATCACGATCGGCTTTCTGGGCAATATCGACATTGGCTTGCTGGGCGCGGACATTTTCAAGCTGGGCCTGATAATCGACCTGACTTTGTTCATATTCTACTTTTGAAATAAACCCCTGATCGAGCAGACGCTTTTTACGCTGCATCATGTTGTGCGCCTGATTGGCTTGCGCTTGAGTTGAGGCCAGATTCGCACGCGCCTGTGCCAGACGAGCTGCATTGTCCTGATTATTCAGGCGTACCAGCACTTGTCCCTTGGCAACTGTTTGACCTACCTGTGCGTTTACGCTGGTGGCAGTAGCAGAGACCTGTGCTTGTATGCTACTTTGATTGACTGCACGAATGGTGCCGGTGAATGCAGTTTTTTGAACTGAATTGCCAGATTGAACTGCAACTAGATCTTGAGGAATGACTTCAATGGATTTGGGTGTTTCGGTTTGCTGGACGGGTTCATTTTTATCACAAGCCACTAAAAACATATTTAAGCAAAGTGCACTCATGATCAGGATAGAGCGCGGGGAAGGCATATTTAAATCATGAGAATGCTGTGCAGTTTGCATAAGAGTCCTTTTAGCTGGCTGTGAATCAAAACCACAACCAGCTATTTGTATTTATTCAAGTGCTTTTAAACGGGCGATAATTTTGTCGTATTCTGCTTCCAGATTTCGATAGCGACTTTGTAAAGACTGAATATTTTCTTTTTGGGAAACGAGATTTTTCTGGTTGTTGTCTAGCATGGTTTTTAGATGTGCCGGTGTGGTTTTACCTTTACGTAAATATTCACGTTCCTGACGTACGAACATGACCCGATCTTTTTGCAGTTGCTTCATTTGTTCTTGCTGAAAATCAATCTGTTTTTTTAACTGGACCAGGCTGTCATTCTTTTTCTGTAAAGCGGTCTGGCTATTGCTATAAGCACGCTTGAGTTTATGATCTTCGGCAATCCGCTTAGCCTGTTGAGCACGCTGTGGCGCCTGTCTGATATCCGCTTCGGCATTATAAGGACGGGCACGCTTAATCACCTGCATATTCTGGTCAAGTGCTTCATAGCCATAACGGATATGATTTGGCGTGACATTAGTACTGATATTGGCCACACCCTTGCTGTCATAATAACGATACCAAGTGGCTTTTTGCGGGAGTTGGTTACTACTCGCACACGTTAAGCTCACCTGTAACAGTAGCAGCACAACAACAATGAATTGACCAGTCATTTTATTTTTATCAATGACAGCAAGTTTTCTTAAAAACTGACTCATCATTGGCTCCCCGAATTTAAAGTTGACTAAATTACTTATTTTAAAGTAATAATCTTGTTATATTAGACTTAAATTTATCAATAAAAAACTACCGTTAGTCAAAAAAAAACCAATAACGATAAGAAAATGTGAAGCTGTTATTAAAAATAAATGATTTTGTCTACTTGTGTAGAAAATGTTCATTGATAATACAAGTGACTTTATGTTAAAAATGTTTATCGATCGTAATAAAATAATCCTATGAGCCTTATGGCATATAGTTTCTAAAATGGGAAGGGTTAAACAAATGGACGATAAATTCCAAAATCTAAAAATTATGGTTATTGATGACTCAAAGACCATTCGTCGTACTGCGGAAACTCTTCTTCAACGCGAAGGTTATGAGGTCATTACTGCAGTAGACGGTTTTGAGGCTTTGTCAAAAATTGCCGAAGCAAATCCAGATATCGTTTTTGTAGATATTATGATGCCGCGCCTGGATGGTTATCAAACCTGCGCCTTAATCAAAAACTCTCAGAATTACCAGAATATTCCTGTGATTATGCTATCGAGTAAAGATGGCTTATTTGATCAGGCCAAAGGTCGTGTCGTGGGTTCAGATGAATACCTGACTAAACCTTTTAGTAAAGATGAATTGCTCAATGCAATCCGTAACCATATTAGTGCTTAATATTTGATTTTTTTTGGGGAATTGGCATGGCACGTATCCTAATTGTGGATGACTCACCGACAGAAACTTTTCGCTTTAGAGAGATTCTTTCTAAACACGGCTTTGAGGTGATTGAAGCAGCCAATGGCGCAGATGGCGTCACCATGGCACAGGCAGAATTGCCGGACCTAGTCCTGATGGATGTGGTTATGCCGGGCGTGAATGGTTTTCAGGCGACCCGCCAGATTGCACGTGGTGCAACGACCAAACATATTCCAATCGTGATTGTGAGTACTAAGGATCAGGCCACTGACCGTGTATGGGGCAAGCGTCAAGGCGCAGCGGATTATCTAACAAAACCAGTCGATGAAAAACAATTAATAGATGTAATTAAGCAGCACCTCAATGCAGGATAAGCTCTATGGCAGCAAATGGATTTATCGAATTGCTTCGCATTGCGAAACGGGGGAATAAAAACTACGTTTCCAATGGCAATGAAGTTAACCGATGGTCGGGCATTGCTTTTGAGATGATGGGGCAATATTTTGTTGCCCCGCTGGGGGAAGTATCAGAAGTGATTTATCCCCCAGAATATACGCCGGTACCCAAGACGCAAGCATGGGTGTTGGGTCTGGCGAATATCCGGGGAAGACTGTTATCGGTTTCTGATCTGACGCAGTACGTATCAGGGCAAAGCAGTCAATTTTCACCGACTCAAAAAGTATTATGTATCAACCATAATGACCAGTATGTGGGTTTGGTCGTAGATCAAGTTTTGGGTATACAACATTTCAATAAGAAAAGTTTCTTTTCGAAGAAATCTGAATTGGATAAAAACTTACAAGAATATTGTCAGGGGTTTTTCCATCAGCACAACCAGCAGTGGCATGTGTTTTTATTCAGTCGTCTGTTGCAAAATCCAAAATTTATGAACGCATCTATAAAATTTATAAATTAAATGTCGCGCTCGAAACTAAGCAAGGCGTCAACCGGGGAGAGGCTACATGGGCTTTAAACTTAAAAAGAAAAATACAGGTGAGAGCACTGGCCGCAAAGGCGGTAATGCTTTTTTAGCTAAGATTCAAACGCAAGTAGATCAGTTATCACGTGTCTTCGGTGATAGTGAGAAATCAAAACCGCTGATCTATGGAGCAGCAGGCTGTCTTTTAGCCGCACTGATCACTTTATTGTATCTTTTTTATAGTGTTCCACGTACCAATGAACTCACTCAAAGTCTGGGTGATTTGCGTCTCCTCTCGCAAACGATTTCGCGCCAAGCGACTGAAGCGACAGCTTCGGGTACGCCTGAGGCCATGAAGAACCTGACTGATTCGCAAAAAGCTTTTGCTGAAAACCTTGAGACAGTTAAAAGTATTCACTCTAACAATGATGCTTTGCAAGCTGTTGATAAACAGTGGACAGAAGTATCCAGCAGTATTGATCTGATTACCTCGCAACAAAAGATTATTAACCAGTTATACGACACCAACATCGCGATTGGTGAAGCGATTCCGGGGATTCAGGCGGAATATAACTTGATGGTCGACCAGATGGCACGTCAAGATATGCCATCGAACCAGGTGGTTATTGCCAAAAACCAGGTATTCATTGCAGAACGTATCTTACGTTCAATCAGTTTGGTACTGACAGGTAATGATGGTTCACGTGAATCTGCGGATGACTTCAGTGCCGATACCGAAACTTTTGGTTCTTATCTGAATGCACAGTTAAATGGTTCTGCTGAACTGGGTGTACAGCGTATTGCTGATCCAACCCTGCGTGAATCTCTGGAAGGCATCAAGGCTGAATATGATGACGTACTGGAATCTGCATCAGCGATTATTCTGAAAAACTCTACACAGATCGTAAAAGTTCGTCAGGCAGCCGCATCTATTTTTTCTCAATCTGATGTGCTTTTGGACAACCTGAATAAATTATCGGGTAACTCAGGTCTTAAAACGGTTGTTCCGGCAGTCCTTCTGATCGCATTATTAGTCGGTTTCTTGCTATGTGTATTCAAGTTACTTTCTCTGCGTGGCTTGTCGGATAAGCAGCGTGTAGGCCGTTTACAAGAAGAATATGACCGTAACCAGAATGCGATTTTACGTTTACTGGATGAGATCGCCGATCTTGCAGACGGTGACTTGCGTTCATATGCAACAGTATCTGAAGACTTTACTGGTGCAATTGCCGACTCGATTAACTTTGCGATTGACCAGTTACGTGACCTGGTATCGCGTATTACTGAAACTTCACAAGAAGTTGCGCAATATACTGCAACTACACAAAGCATTACCAACCAGTTAGCTGAAGCATCTGAGCATCAGGCACAAGAAATTGCTGGTGCTTCTGCAGCGATTAACGAAATGGCACTGTCGATTGACCAGGTATCTGCCAACGCCGATGAATCAGCGGTGGTAGCAGAGCGTTCAGTACAAATTGCTGCAAACGGTGCGGATGTCGTACATCGCTCGATTGAGGGTATGGACACGATTCGTGAACAGATTCAGGAAACTTCAAAACGTATTAAACGTTTGGGTGAATCTTCTCAGGAAATTGGTAACATCGTAGCCTTGATTAACGATATTGCTGACCAGACGAACATCCTGGCATTAAACGCAGCAATTCAGGCATCGATGGCCGGTGAAGCAGGTCGTGGTTTCGCGGTCGTAGCCGATGAAGTACAGCGTCTTGCGGAACGTTCAGCTTCTGCAACGAAGCAGATTGAAGGCCTGGTAAAAACCATTCAAACGGATACGAACGAAGCCGTTATTTCGATGGAACAAACTACATCGGAAGTTGTACGTGGTGCGAACTTGTCTAAAGATGCCGGTGTAGCACTAGATGAGATTCAAACAGTATCGAACAACCTTGCGAAACTGATTGCGAACATTTCTGATGCTGCGAAACTGCAGTCAGCATCTGCAGGTCATATTGCGACCACGATGAATGTCGTACAGGAAATTACCTCGCAAACCACCAGTGCAACCTTCGATACAGCACGTTCAGTATCTGAACTGGCAAACATGGCCGATGCATTACGTGAATCTGTATCTGACTTTAAACTACCAGAATAAAGTCAGACATGATGGGGAAATGTGTCTTGACCGCGGTTGAGACACATTCAGAAAATACAGATAAAGCCTCGACAAGATGTACTTAACTTCATACGTTAGGTATCGCGTGACGGTCACAATTAAGTTTGAGCGCCCTTCTTGGCGGCATAACGTAAGAAGCATGAGCTATGAAAGAAATATTAAAAAATTTAGTTGAAACGACAACGCTTCCTGAAGATAGTTATCTTGACCAAGATGCAGAAATTCTTGAAATTTTTGTTGAGGAAATCGAAGAGATCTTCGTTGAGTTAAATGCTTTATTTCCAGAATGGTTGAGCAATCCAGATCATCAAGAAAATCTGAAGACCATTCGCCGCCATTTTCACACCCTGAAAGGTTCAGGCCGCATGGTCGGGGCAAAATCGGCAGGGGAAATGGCCTGGGCGGTTGAAGATACCTTAAACCGGGTTTTGTCCGGTTCGATTCAGCTAACACCGACGGTACAGAAATTTGCCCAAGCGGTACTGAATGTCTATCAATATGCTTTATATCCAAAATTCAAACATGTACAGCAATTGGATCTCGATCTGCGTCCAATGGTGCTGTTGGGACAACAATTACAACAACAAATTTCGCCTGAACCTGCATTGGAAGAATTACTGGCATTGGCAGATCATTTGACCGCTGAAGGTCAGATGACAGGTCTTGAGCTTGCAGACAATGAGCCAAGTGAAGTTGAGCTAACAATAGCGCCAGTAGAAGTACCGGTTCGCAGTGATATCGAAGAAACTGTGGCGATCTTTATTGAAGAAGCAGAAGAGCATCTGGATACGATTGCTACCTTCCTTCGCACTGAAGATGAAAAATCACAAGATTATAATGCGCTGATTCGTGCGATTCATACTTTGCGCGGCAGTTCATCCATGGCGCAGATTGACCAGATTTTTGAGGCCAGCTCTAAAGTGGAGCATCTGTTCAAAACCTTGCTACAAGATGAAATTGTCTCAACCTCAAAAGAAACCGCTTTACTGATTCAGTATGCTGAGTTTGTCAGTGACTATCTGCATTTGCTACGTCAGGGCAATACTGCAAAACTGGATGCGGTATATGCCACCTTTGAGCGTGTCTGGAATGATTATGGCTTTGCAGTTACTGAAACCAATAGCATTCAGACGCAAGGTTTGGTGTCTAAACTGGTTGAGCTGGATATTGATCTGTTATTGGATGCCGAGTTTGAATTTGATAAACGCGCCCAAGTCGATTATCCGGAATATATTCAGGCACTCAGCCAGCAGGCTGCAGAATTGCTGGCACATACAGAAAGCCGGGCAGCGCAAGGCATTCATGAATTCACTGCCGACCTGAAATTGGCTTATGATGCGCTGCTTGAAAAGCCAGTGCTGCTAAACAGCGATTATGCTTATGAACTGTTCGCACAGGCGCATCAGGAATTTATTCATTTATTTGATACCTTGGCCGCAGGACAGCGCGTCATTCTGAATGATGAGATTCAAAAAATACTCAGTGAACTGTCTGCATTTGTGCAGCAGGATCTCGAGATATTTGCTGAAGATACTAGTAATCAGAATATTGAGCTAAGCTCAGAGGCCACACAAGTGGCTGAAACTGTCGCGACAGGCAGTGTCGATTTTGCTGGTTTGAGTCAACGCATCGCTGCAGATCGTCAACAGCAGCAAAGTGCTGAAACCAACCGTTATTTTGATGAAGAATTATTAAGTATCTTCCTGGAAGAAGCGGATGAACTGCTCGCAGGCATTGATGAAGATCTGAATACCTGGAGCAAAAAACAGGACGATACAACCTCGCTGAATAATCTGATGCGTCATTTGCATACCTTAAAAGGTGGTGCAAACATGATCGCAGCATCGCATATCGGTTTGATTGCGCATGAACTGGAAAGTATTTATGAGCGGGTGATCCGTCAGCAAATTGCCGTGACACCTGCTTTAATCCAGATTATTCGTCTGGTTCAGGACAACATTTCCGATCGTATTCAATCTATTCGGGAAGACGGTATTGATTATCCTGCACCAGAAGCGATTGCGATTCTGCAAAATATTCAGGCATTGGTTTCTGGACAAGCTGTTGCTGCTGTTCAAAGCATGGGCGCTGTAGTTGAAGTTGCAGAGGTCGAAGCGACATCAATTTCGGAGCCGCAACTTGAAGAATCCACAGCGACTCAACAGCCTGCGACTGATCTGGCTGAAGCTGAAGAATTACTGGAAATCTTGGAATCTCCTAAGCCTATTGAAGACACACCAGTAGAACGTTCTGAAGAAGACGAGCTGAAATCGATTGTTGAAGAATCTTTCCTCGAAGAATCCGAAGAGATTCTGGCGAATGCCGAGAAGCTCCTCAGTCAATGGTTTGACCAGCGTAGTGACCGTAGTTTATTGCTGCAATTACAGCGTGCTGCCCACAGTATCAAGGGTGGCGCACGTATGGTAGATGTTGAAGAAGTGGCCAGTATTGCCTATGAGCTGGAAACGACTTTCGAACAGTTTGCGGTCTATCAATTTAACTCGAATGCCTATGATGGCTTATTGCAGAAAACACTGGTCTGGTTAAGACAGGCGATTTTCCAGCGTGACTATAATGGTTTTGATCAGCTGCACAGCAGTCTGAAAAAGATTGCTTATGTGGACGTTACTGCGCAATTGCCTGAGCGTCTGGCGAAAACAGATAATCTGGTGGTCAGCACCGACTTTGGCTTCGTTGAAGGTGATGGTACTGAACCGCCACAGATGATGGGTGAGTGGGCGAATAGCGGCACCAGCGATAGCAATAACGAGATGATCCGTATTTCTGCTGATCTGGTCGAGAAGATGATTGACCTGTCCGGTGAGAACTCGATTAACCGATCGCGTATCGAGATGGACCTGGGTCAGCTAGGCAATACCCTGAACGAGATGGAATTGGCGATCAAACGTCTTGCTGATCAGTTACGTCGAATGGAAGGCGAGCTGGAATCACAGATTATTGCCAAACATGGTTCAGAGAACTCGCGCTATGCCGACTTTGACCCGCTGGAAATGGACCAATATTCGTCGCTCAACCAGCTGTCCAAGTCACTTGCAGAATCAGCATCGGATTTGGTCGACTTCAAGAGTACGCTGGCCGACAAGATTCGCGAAACTGAAGGACTGTTATTGCAACAATCCCGTATTCAGGCCGAGATTCAGGAAAGTCTGATGCGTACCCGTCTGGTTCCGTTTGACCGGATGTTGCCGCGTTTACAGCGTATTGTGCGTCAAACCTCGACCACCTTGAACCGTCCTGCAGAACTGATCGTACAGAATACCGAAGGTGAACTGGATCGTAATATTCTCGAGCGTCTGGTCACACCATTTGAGCATATGCTGCGTAATGCGATTGACCATGGCCTGGAAGATACGGCAGATCGTATCGCACTGAACAAGCCGGAAGTCGGTTCTATTGTCTTGAACATCAGCCGTCAGGGAACCGATGTAATCGTGTCCTTTAGTGATGATGGTAAGGGGATCGATGCGGAGAAGATTCGTGAAAAAGCGCTGAGTCTGGATCTAATCAAAGCGGATCAAGTCATTGATCAGGAAGAAATCCTGCAATTTATCTTCCATCCTGGTTTCAGTACCGCGAAAGCAGTGACCCAGATTTCTGGTCGTGGTGTCGGTCTGGATGTGGTACAAAGCGAGATCAAATCACTGGGCGGCCATGTGTCAGTGAGCTCGGAACTGGGCAAGGGTACGGTCTTTACGATTCGCGTACCGACGACCGTAGCGGTCAGCGATGCCTTGATGGTGAAAGTGGGCGATCAGCAATATGCGATTTCTCTGGCGCAGATTGACCGAATTGTGCGTATTGCACCGACCACATTGGAAAGCTATTTCAACAGTAAAGATGACTATTTCAAGATCGATGGCGCAAACTATAAGCTGCGTTATCTGTCTGAGTTTGTTGGCAACCAGCCGATTCCACGTCTGAATAATGTTGGTCATTCATTGCCGGTGCTGTTGATTAAAGGTAATAGTGGTCAAACCATTGCCTTGCTGGTCGATCAGTTGGTCGGTTCACGAGCGCAGATTGTAGTAAAACCGATTGGACAGCAGTTTGCCAACGTCGGGGTAGTGGCCGGTGCCACGATTCTGGGTGATGGTCAGGTCTGTCTGATTCTCGATGGACAGAATGTTGCCCGCCAGATTCAGGCGACACAGCGTATCAAACAGCTGAATGATCAGCGTGATGGTTCGCGTAATTCCAATGCACGTCGTCTGGTGATGATTGTCGATGACTCGGTGACTGTACGTAAAGTGACGTCGCGTCTGCTGGAACGTCAAGGCTATGATATTGTCACTGCCAAAGATGGTGTGGATGCGATCGAGCAGCTTGAAAACGTCAGACCGGATCTGATGTTGCTGGATATCGAAATGCCGCGCATGGACGGTTTCGAAGTGACCAATCTGGTTCGTCACCATGATATTCACCGTGACTTGCCGATTATCATGATTACCTCACGTACCGGTGAGAAGCATCGTGAACGTGCATTCAGCTTGGGCGTAACGCACTATATGGGTAAACCGTTCCAGGAAGCGGAACTGTTGGCCAATATCCAGCAACTGATTGCTGTAAAACAGGGGTAATATATGAGTCAGACCAATTCGAACAGCAAAATGGCTGATCAGATTAGCCAGCAGGAACTTCAGCATCTGATTACGGTATCGACCGGATTTATTGATGCCTATATTATTGACTGTCATGGCAAAGATCCGATGCTATTGCCACAAAATATTGTCCTGTCAGCACTGGATAGCAATACGCAGGTTAAGACAGTGGAGTGGCATGAAGCACAATTGCCAGTTTATGCAGTGAATGATCCTTTACGTCAAAATGGAGTGGCACTGGTGATTGAGGGTGATGAAATCACTCAGCGCTTTGCCTTGATGTGCAATGAAATGCCGAAAACCATCCGGATTCGTATTTCCGAAGTGGTCGATGTCGATCAGCCCGTGAATGATCCTGCCATCTTTCAATATGTGCGTATGAACGAACAGCTTTTCCATATTCCGAATATGACGAATATTCAGGCTTCAATCGGACTGTAATCCAAACTATAAAATATAAAAAAGGAACTCCATGGAGTTCCTTTTTTATTGCGTTATGAATTTACTTAGTTGGCGAGTAAATTCACGAGAATCTGCTCATAGATTTCAGCCAATGGCTCTAAGTCTGCAATATCGACATGTTCATTGATCTGATGAATCGTGGCATTCAATACGCCAAGTTCCAGTACCTGTGCGCCGGTAGGGGCAATAAAGCGGCCATCTGAGGTACCGCCCGAAGTCGATAGTTCAGTTTCAGTCCCCGTCACATTCAGAATGGCGGTTTTAGCTGCATTTACTAGTTCACCAACTGGCGTCAGGAAAGGCAGGCCAGATAAAGTCCAAGAAATGTCATAGTCCACACCATGACGATCCAGAATTTCTAAAGTACGTGCTTTGAGTTCTTCGGCGGTCACTTCAGTTGAATAACGCCAGTTGCACAATAGGTTCATGGTGCCGGGAACAACATTGGTTGCGCCTGTACCCGCATTGATATTGGAAATCTGGAAGGTCGTCGCCGGGAAATATTCGTTGCCATGATCCCAGACTGTGTCGCACAGTTCAGCAATGGCTTTAGAAGCGGTATGAATCGGATTCACGGCCAGATGCGGATAAGCCACATGACCCTGTTTGCCTTTGACTGTAAGGTTGGCATTTAATGAACCACGACGGCCATTTTTGACTATATCGCCCAGTTTATTAGTACTTGACGGTTCACCGACCAGACACCAGGTAATTTTCTCATTACGCGCTTCCAGTGTTTCAATCACTTTCACCGTGCCGTTAATCGATGGACCTTCTTCATCTGAAGTAATCAGGTAGGCAATAGAACCTTTGTGATTCGGATATTTTTCAACAAAACGTTCTGTTGCAACTACCATGGCTGCCAAAGCCGTCTTCATGTCGGCACTGCCACGACCATAAAGTTTGCCTTCACGGATTTCTGGTAAAAAAGGATCTGAGTTCCAGGCATCCAGATTCCCTGTTGGCACGACATCGGTATGGCCAGCGAAACAGAAGACCGGACCTTCTGTGCCTTTGCGTGCCCAGATATTATCTACATCTTCAAAGCGCATGGATTCAATATTGAAACCAATCTTCTTTAAACGTTCAGCCATGATGTTCTGGCAGTCATGATCAATCGGTGTGACAGAAGGCTGACGTAATAGTTGCAGGCTTAAATCGAGGGTAGCGGAAGAGCTCATACGGTATTCAACAGTCGATAATTTTTTCGGTTCTATAATAGGCGAATATAGGCTTGAATGTGAACGACTGATATAAAAAAACCCTATCTGGGATAGGGTTCTGTGAGCGTTTAGGAAAAAACTAGTTTTGACGGATTTCGTCAGAGGTTTTTTCAGCAGTATTGGTTACCGCATCGCCAGCCTTAGACACATCTTTGCCCATGCCTTTTACGGTGTTACAGCCAGTCAATACAAAAGCCATCATTAATGAAGCAGCAAGAATTTTTTTCATCATCATCTCCGTATAATCAATAATAAAATTATTATGATGTGGGACTTAGAGTAGAAAATATACGCTCTAAAAAATATGTGGTTTTCATAGTGCTTCGGTTAATAAATGTAATGCTTTATAGGGGCTTATGCGATGGATGCTGGATCAGCACCGGATTGCGATACATATAAAAGTCATTGCTATCGAGTTTTTTATAAAGTCCATTCGTCCACCAGATCGCAGCTGAACTGCTCGGCCGGGCTTGCGGATAAATCCATTCATGCCGTTGCAGACGATAGAAACCGTGCTGTGCAGCAGGAATATGCTGTCCCCATACGCCCAGACGACGCTCGGTATTGATCCATGAGGGAATTGGCTGATCGGCATGATGTGTAGGCAAATATAGCTGTCCCTTGAGGACGCAATACCGTTTTTGAATGGGATGCTGCAAAGCCTCATCAAACTGGAATTGTTTTTGTGTGAAATGTTTCATTTTTCTGATTAAAGTATCGGTGCGGTTCAGGCCATACCAATGCGGCAGACTAAAATCGGCTTCGGCCAGATAATACTTCAATGCCACTTCCCAATGTTCAATTTGTCCTGTAGCAGTATTCAATAGCAGAAAATCCAGCTCACCCAAGGTCTTGGCACCCTCAATTTTTTGCAGACTATGGCCAAGCAGTCGATAGGGGTGATAAGCATCATCGAGTAACCAGAACCAGACCAGCATTTCAAAACGCAGCCCCAAACGTGTGCTTTTCAGTTGCTGCACAAATTCAATTAATTCTTCTGGGTGCTGATCAAGAAACTCTAAACGTGGATGGTAACGGCTCAGATAGTGCTGCCAGGTCTGGCTGTCATGCAGTTCAAAGTGATGTATAAGCTCAAGTTCATCCGGAATGCCGGACAGGATATTCGGACTGCCGACAGCGAATGCCAGTTGACGCACCAGAGGATGTTGATAACGTTGCCATGCCTCTACAAGATTTTGGTTTAAACTGGAAAAGGGCATAGTACAACCTGTGAAAAGTGCAGAAATACAACGGACAGTATCGGAAAACGCTTTATACTACCTGAATTCTGCGGCTAGGGTTGATGTATGAAAGTGTTGTTTTGGCGAAGTCTGGTGGTGCTGTTTGTGATCCTGGGCTTTATCGGTGCAATCCTGCCGGGTATGCCAACAACGGTCTTTTTGATTCTGGCCGCCTGGGCCTCATCCAAAGGCTGGCCACAAATGGATGACTGGTTATTGAATCATCCCAAATATGGTCCGACTTTAAGAGATTGGCGTGCCCACGGTACTGTACCGCGTAAGGCCAAATGGCTGGCCAGTATCATGATGCTGATCAGCGGGATCATCATGCTGTTTACTACTGCACCCTTGGCAGTAAAAGCCTTTACCAATATTACCATGTTGATAGTCGCGATCTGGTTATGGCGACGCCCTGAACCGAATCAGATCATTATTCAGCAAAATACAGTTGACCCAGAAAAGACAGATCTACCAACAGCGCCATCTGAAGATAATCAGTTAAACCCTATAAAGCCAAATAAAATAGAGTCTGAGAATAACAAGTCATGAATACCTTGCATCTGGATCAAGCCGATATCCTGATTGATCTTGCCCAACAAAAACTGTATCTGCCCCGTCTAAACAAGCAATATCTGATTTCCAGTGGCAAAAATGGCATTGGTGAAACTGAAAATAGTGGCAAGACTCCTCGTGGCTGGCACAAGATTGCTGAAAAGTTTGGTCAGAATGCTCCCTTAAATAGTGTATTTGTCGCACGTCAGGCGACGGGTGAAATTTATAATCCCCAATTGGCGGCAGAATTCCCGCAGCGGGACTGGATCCTGACGCGCATTTTATGGCTGAGTGGCCTTGAAGCGGGTTTTAATCAAGGCGAGGGCTGCGATACCTATCAGCGTTATATCTATATTCATGGCACCCCAGAAACCGAAAAGATGGGAGAGCCGCTGTCGCACGGCTGTATCCGTATGCGTAATCCGGAGGTCGCTGAATTATTTGACCTGATCAGTGAAGATGCACTGGTCTATATTTCAGAACAGGCATTAGATCTGGGCAGGCTGAATGTTTCGAAAAGCGAATAAAAGTTAGATTTTAAGATTATGTGAAAATGGTTTTGTTTTTATGGACTGAATCTGCTTGGTGGAGACAGCAGAAAAGATTGATTAATCTGATCCAGATGGTATTTTTATCGCATGGAATGGGTTAAATGATTATTTGAAGCTTAGATTTACTGGCATTTTCTGAATAAAAATAAGTGACAGTTGAAAGATTACATGAACACAACGTCGAGTATTTTAAAGCTTTGTATAATCCTTAATCAGAATTGCAATATGTCGTGTGGTTAGACTGAAACTTCGCAGGGTAAAACACAAAATTTCGCTTCAATTTTCATTTTGAAAATTAAAAAATTTCGGTAGAGACTTAAAAAATAAACAAAAAGTGTTGTTTTTTTTAACAAACAACCTATTTTTTAATCACTCACACCTAAAAAGTGGAAAACATTCCGAAAAGCGTTTGACAGGCTGTGCAGATTCTCTATAATGCACCCATCAAACGATGATAGACGTTTAGAAAGGGCGCTTAGCTCAGTTGGTAGAGCGTCTGCCTTACAAGCAGAATGTCGGCGGTTCGATCCCGTCAGCGCCCACCAAGCTCTTTCATGTTGAGACCTTATAGTTGCAGCGGTAGTTCAGTTGGTTAGAATACCGGCCTGTCACGCCGGGGGTCGCGGGTTCGAGCCCCGTCCGCTGCGCCACTTTAAGATCTTGATTTTCGTTTGCCACAATAGCGACATTGTGTAAATGCAGCGGTAGTTCAGTTGGTTAGAATATCGGCCTGTCACGCCGAGGGTCGCGGGTTCGAGCCCCGTCCGCTGCGCCATTTATACGATAGACCTTTTGAGGGCGCTTAGCTCAGTTGGTAGAGCGTCTGCCTTACAAGCAGAATGTCGGCGGTTCGATCCCGTCAGCGCCCACCAGATTCTTTTGCGATGCAGCGGTAGTTCAGTTGGTTAGAATACCGGCCTGTCACGCCGGGGGTCGCGGGTTCGAGCCCCGTCCGCTGCGCCATTTCAAAAGAAATTAAATTGAGGTCCCTGAGCCTAAATTTAATAAACTAAAGATTGACACTCTTTATCAGGGCGCTTAGCTCAGTTGGTAGAGCGTCTGCCTTACAAGCAGAATGTCGGCGGTTCGATCCCGTCAGCGCCCACCAGATTCTTACGATGCAGCGGTAGTTCAGTTGGTTAGAATACCGGCCTGTCACGCCGGGGGTCGCGGGTTCGAGCCCCGTCCGCTGCGCCATCCTAAGATGAGAAGCTTGGATTCCTGAGATCTGAGTTTTCAAGATACCAAGACTACATCCCTTGTTGGTCTTGCGTCATTTAAAACAACACTGTTGTTTTCTCAGGGCGCTTAGCTCAGTTGGTAGAGCGTCTGCCTTACAAGCAGAATGTCGGCGGTTCGATCCCGTCAGCGCCCACCATATCTTCTTGCTTCAACGCTATTTATTCCTTAGAATCTGATTGTATTATAATAATATTAAGATTTCACGACCATGAGAAATCCCTATCAGCGCAAAGCCGCGACCAAATCCCAAAAAACTGCTTTCGATCCTCAACAGCTTTATAAGCAATATGTTGAAGCCATTGTTGCTAATGCTGGCATTTTTGCACTCTATCAGGATGGGTGGGCCTTATGTGCCACGCCGACCGGACAACGCGCATTTGCCTGTTGGCAAAGTAAAGGTCTGGCTCGACTGTTGATTAAAGACAATTGGGAAAATTACGAGATTCAGGAAATTGGTCTCAAGGATTTTGTAGAGAAAGTCATTCCCTTTTTACGTCAGGAAAGTACCATTGTTTCGCTTGACCTGACCCCGGAAGGGCAGAATATTCTGGTGGCACCGGAAAAATTATTACTTGATATTAAAAATTATCTGTATCAGATCTATGTGCAAAAGCCGGAACTGTTTAAAAATCCGGATATGCCTTTGCCTAGGCAGATCCGTTTAAATTAAATTTATTGTTTTTAAAACAGCTTGTTTATTGGAACAATGAATATTCATTCAGTAGCCAGCCACTTATCAAAGCAAAATATTCGCGTAACCAGGAATTATAGCGAACATTCTGGGGTGTGCTGGCACTCAGGCTGATGACTTGTTGATAACCCTGATGTCTGGCAATGGCACGGGCACGAGGGCTATGAAAATCGCTAGTGACAATCGCAATGGGCTCATTTCGATCAATATGTTGCTGTTTTAGGATTGCCTGAGAATATTGCAGGTTCTGTTGGGTACTTCTGCTTTGATCTTCTAAGCTAATGGGGTTTTTGAGCTGCGGATAGTTCGTGTAGATATAACTTTGCATGACTTCAGCTTCGCTCTGTCTCTCCCAGAAATTTCGTCCACCGGTCATAATGATTAAAGTGTTCGGATATCGTTCTGCATATTTTGCTGCGGTATCCAGACGATTTTTTAAGATGGGTGAGGGCTGACCCTGATTAATACCACTACCTAATACTAAAATCGCTGCAGCAGGTCGTGCCGGAATAGTCGGGTTGATTGACATCTGGATATAAGCGAAGAAAGCCGCGACACTGATGATCCAGAATAGAAATCCGCCCCAGAGACTGTTCCAGAACAAGGTTCTGAATCGGGAATTCTGTTTCCAGCGCTGAATAGATGAAAAAAACAAGGCATACAGGATGAATGCCACCCCAATGAAGGTAGACAAGGCAATAGCAAAATGCCTCTGACCTTGGCTCAGTAACCAGACGCTATTGATACATAGGATCAAGCCAAAGATCAGGCTAAGACTTCGTTTAAGTTGATTGAGCATCCAGGGTTCCTTTTTTCTTATTCATATTCTTATTATTGCTTTTGCATCTTCAATAAAAACCGGGCCATTGAGCCCGGTTTTTAGCATATCAGGTTATCTTAATATACATCACGGCGATAACGTCCATCCAGACGTAATTGATCTAACATCGTTTCACCGAGAATCTCAATCAGGGCCTGCTCCACATCGCTGGCCATGCCATTGATGCTACCACAGACATAAATCACTGCACCTTGAGCAATCCAGGCTTTCAGTTCTTCAGCCTGTTCACGCAATTTGTGATGTACATAGACTTTTTCCTGCTGGTCGCGCGAGAATGCAAGATCGAGACGTTGCAGGGTCCCCATTTGCAGCCAGGCCTGAATGGTTTCTTCAAAGAAGAAGTCGTGTTCACGCTGACGTTCACCGAAGATCAGCCAGTTCTGGCTATAGTCCTGACGGTTACGCGCACTGAGCAAGCTCAATAATCCGGCAATACCGGTACCATTACCAATACAAATAATCGGGCGGTTGTCATCAATCAGGTGGAAAGATTCATTGCTGCGAATACGTAGGGCAATTGGCGCATTGAGAGCCGCATGCTGGGTCAGCCAGCCTGAACCCAGACCGAGATTACCACTAGCATCGGTTTGCTGACGTACCACCAGACGCAAAACCTGCTGGCTTGGAATACTGGCAATGGAGTATTCACGTGTTGCCAAAACCGGTAATTGCGTGAGGAGCTGATCCAGAGAATCAAAAGGTTCAGCCTGAGTCAGATCACGATCCCAGAGTGCCTGTTCAATATTCTGTTGCATAGAAGGTACTTGTGTACCCGCTGCTATCTGGTGCTTTTGCATAAATGCATCGATACGTTCTTGGCTATTCCCTGGCTGAACCTCGGCAATATCACCTGCTTGCCAGACGGCTTCATGCTCAGGGGTCAGTTCGATATTGAAGGCAGGCGCACCCAGACTACCCGGATTGAGGACTTCACGTTTACTCAAACTCCAGTGATCAAAGGTCTTATCGATACTCATCGCTTGTAGCTCAAGTCGAGTGACTTGTTCCAGCGCACTATTCCATTGCTGGATATGCTCGTTATTGGCATTGTCGACTTCAATCGTATTGAATAGCTGCTGGGCACCATTCTGTTTTAACCACTGATCAATACGGTGACCAAAACTGCAATAGCTGTCTGGATATTCCTGAGAACCCAAGGCCAATACCGCATAACTTAAATAACTGAGATCAGCTTGAGCAGACAGGATTTTTTTCTCAAAAGAAGAGGCCAGATCCGGCGCTTCACCTGTGCCATAGGTGCTGGCAACAAATAATACCTGTTCGGTTTGTTGTAAATCGGCTAGCGTCAGTTGTTGTACTGGCTTGACTGTTACCGGTTGACGCGCTTCCTGCAGGGCAGTCGCTGTACGCCAAGCCAGTTGCTCAGAAACCCCTGTTTGTGAGGCATACGCGATGAGCCACGGTTTGGAATTTTCATCTAGGTTTACTAAAGTCGCACCCTGACGTGCTGCCAGCGTTAAGCGTTTCTGTTTGCGACGTTTCAGATAGAGCATCCAGCCGGTCACAAAGAACAACGGCATCAACAAGGCTGCGACCATGGCAAAGAACTGGTAAATTGGGCCGAAGAAGCTACCACGATGCACCGGTAACATGCTGCTCATAATTTTTTCATTGAGCTTTTTATCTTCATACAGCTCAACTTCGGTAAATTTAGCTGTCTGATAATTATAAGTAGCACTGTTTCGTGCACGTTCATGCTGAGCGACTGGATCGACGAAGCTCAGTTGCATTTCACCATCCGATTTTTTCGGAAGGTTAAAGGTTACAGTAGAATACTTATCTGAAAATTCAGTGTTAAAGCCAATCCAGCTCTGGTCCAACGCACGGACAGTAGCTTCAGCGCTGAGACCTTCGCGGCCTTCACCACCAGCACCGCGTTCGCCACCTTGGCGGCCTTCGCCTCGTACTTCACCTTCGGCACGCGGACCACGTTCACCGCCTGGACGTCCTTCACCACGGTTATTGCCGGCATTGGCCTGCATTTCCGGTTGCGGGCGTTCCACACCCAGCACTTTAAACATGCCATTGCGCCACCAGTCATAAGACCAGTACAGACCGGTACAGGCCAGAATCAGGTAGAAAATCACCACCCAGGTTCCCACAACAGCGTGCAGATCCCAGATAAAATTACGGCCTTTCAGTTGAGGTTTTACAAAGAACCATTGCTTGATCGAATGACGTTTCGGCCAGCGCAGGTACAGACCTGACAAGACAAAAAAGATCAGCATCAGGGTACAGGCACCGGTAATCTGCTTACCCACCGGACCAACCGTCAAATTACGATGCAGTTGCTGAACAAACTGGAAAAATTCCCGACCCTTAATCTCTGGCAAGACTTCCGCAGTATACGGGTTGATCATGATGTTCTGACCACGTCGTGCGCCTTCTTTGGCAACATTCACGGTACTTGAAGCACTTGGATCTTGTGCTACGGTAATACTGTTGATCTTCATGTCAGGCGCAGTACGGTTAAAGTGCTGATACAGCTCGGCAGGCGTGAGTTTGTCACGTTGCTGAACCTGAACCGTATAACTGTCGCTATTCATCCATTTTAATATTTGTTGTTCATAGGAATAGATTGCGCCAGTGACCCCCATTATCGAGAGGATTAAACCTGCTGTAATCCCCAGAAACCAGTGGATTTGGAAAAATGTCTTTTTAAACATGGTCGTCAGATTAAGGGTGAGATCTATAAAAGTGGCAAAATTATAACTGAAGTTTGAGCCCGAATTATAGGTGTTGAGGATAATATTTATTCTCATTATCATTTATTGTTTTGAGATTAAAAAAACCTCCATGCCGGGGCAGGAGGTTTTTCACTGAAGAAAGAACAGTTTAGATTTGTTTTGCTGCGCCGACTTCGGCTTCCAGATGCTTGCGAATCGTGGCGAAAGAGAAGTTTTTGCTGTCCAGACGTTTCGGCAGGATATACGCACCTTGCTGGCCTTTTACTTTGAAATTGACCAACATGAATTCTGGTGTGTTGTACCATTCATAGATGTCTTTCCAGCTAATCGCGCCAACACCTTCTTGCATGCCCATTTTCTGGCGCATCACGATGCCGTGCGGTTGCACGCCCAGGCGAACACCTTTGATTTCCTGTACCGGAAATTCATTCATCTTGCGTTTAACATACCATTCCAGACCAAAGGTACGGATCAGGTAATACAACACCACACAGACAATGGCCACCCAGCAGAAGACGGTAGAATAGTTCTTCAGGAGCAGAATGCCCAGAATAGAAAGTGCAACAACAGCACCCATGATCAGCCATGCTTTCATGCCAATTTTATTGGTACTACGCCAGATCACCAGCTGAGCATGACGCTGCTCGGCTTCTGAAATTTCATAGTTCACAGGCTGTAGGGTATAAGCGTATAAATTTTTCGCGGTCATAATGAAATTAGCAGATTTTAAACTGTAAAAAGTTTAGCACTAATTGTACCAATTCAGTGAGTATATTGTTCCAAAATCAGCCAAATTATAATGAACCTAATTCAGTTGCCTGTTCATCACGCTCATGACTCAAACTTTGTTTCAGTTGGCTCAACTGCTTTAAAATGCTGAACATTAAAGACAGCTGCTGCAAAATGATCAGGGATTTCTGATCTTGCTCCTGATCTTGAGCCAGGCGCTGTCGAATATGAGCAATCATATTTTGCGCACTTAAATCGGGCATTTCATCTCTTAGCAATGCACCACGAATGTTCTCAAGTGCTTTGTCTAGTAAATTCAGAATGTCCTGATCTTCAATTTTTTCCCGGTGTGCGCCCAGTGCGGCAATATAACTGATAAAAGTATGATTCAGACACAGGAACTCAAAGGCCAGCGATTTTTGTACCGGATCAATATCCGGTTCAGTGGCCAGTGTCGAAATCAGTGAGGCTACCTCGGCATCGGTATTATGAGCAGCACGGCGCACAATCCGATATTTCAGGCCATTATTACGTCCCGATTTATACTGCTCGATTACTTCACTCAAATAATCTGCTTCTGCCTGCAAGCTGCGTATGATACTGCGCGGCAAACGCCGGAACTTCCAGTCTGGAAAAATAAAACTGACGCCGAACCAGGCAATCGCACAGCCAATCAAGGTGTCGATCATACGCGGGATGGCCGCGGCATAGCCCATACCGTCCAGGTTGAAGTTGATCAGCGCTAAAATCGTGATAAAGGCGGTGGCCTGTGCATACTGTTTACTGCGCAATTCAAAGAACAGAATCCCGCTCAGTACCAGAAGCAATAATTGTCCTTCGATGGACGGCACAAAATATAAAATGGCATAACCGAGGATAATACCGACCAACGTACCGATAATACGCAGACGTAAACGCCGTTTGGTGGCGTTAAAGTTGGGCTGGCTGACAAAGAGTGCGGTCAATAAAATCCAGTAACCATATTCAATATTGCTGACCTGTACAAAAATATAGCTGATCAGCAGCACAATCGACAGGCGAATGGCATGCCGGAACAGCACCGATTCTGGGGTCAGATGCTGCTTAATCCTAATCTTGATGTCATCCCAGCCTTTCAGGTCATCATCTCTAAGCTGGTTCTCGATATGTTTGAAACGCTCGGACTTGATATTCTGCTCGGTTTCCAGGTTGCGTAACTGGGCATCAATCGATTTCAGGTTTTGAAACAGCGCAAACAGGGCACTGATCCAGACCTGATCATACTGCTGCTCCTGACGTAACTTATCCAGAGACTGTCTCAGGTTATCAAAGGCATGCTTGAAGCGCTGGTTATGTACATAAGGTTTGCGCATCAGCAAACTTTCACTCAGGTCCTTACAGGCTTTGCCCTGAATTGACATAATGCGCTGGAAGCGGAACAGGATATCGCTATGCTGGAAAATCTTGGCCAGTTTCTGATAATCAATATGCGCTGAATCGGCACGTTCATGAATATCCTGCGCGACAAAATAATATTGCAGGCTGCGACGGGTGTCTTTTTGCCCACGGTCGCCTTTCAGGCGGGTCAGGAGAGCCGTTTTCATTTCATTAAAAATCGCAATCAGTTTGCCGTTTTCAAGCGAGAGTTCAATCATGCTCTGCTGATAGCTTTTCGGCGTCATGTCCACATCAAACAGATTGGACTTAGCATATAAAAAGTTACCGAGCGCAGAATAGGAAATGGCAAGCTTGTCTTGCGCCAACCGGGCAGGGAAAATCAGGAAACTGATGGTCGACAGCAGACCGTACCACATCGCGCCGATGACCAATAAACCAGCCTGTTTATACCATTCATCAAACAGCTCCACCCCGAGCATGGAATAAACGGAAATCACCAGACAGCCGTAGGAAATCGTGGCATAGCGTCGCCCTAGTGAACCCAGCAAAATCAGGGCAATACAGGACACAATTAAGGCCAAGGCAAACAGCAAGGGATAAGGAAAAAGCAGATATACGCCTACTGCCGTAATAAAGAAGCCAATGTAGGTGTAGAGCAGATTTAAAATCCGCACCGAAAAGCGGTCATCAATATCGCTTAAACCGGCTGCAACCACCCCTAAAGTCAATGGGATCGTCATCAATTGTTGTCCCATAAAATAGGGAACAAAGGCGGTACCTGCAAATGCCGTCATCATGCGCAGGTTATACATCAAGGTCGTGTTATAGGTGGTTTGCTTGAGACGAGTGAGCCAAGATTTCAAAGGTCGTCCTTTATACTGCAGTCTTAGAGCTGAATCTGAATAGGCTAATGAAAATAGTATATTTATAAATCTTCATTTCAGGCTAAATCATACTATGCACTGTGTTAATTTGTCTGCATATTAGCGCTTTAAATCTTCATGCTTATGACATCGAATAAAATAGTACAACAACCTTATGCCATGTCCTGGATTGTTTTGCTGGCGACCTTAAGTGCACTCGGGCCTTTATCCATTGATATGTATCTTTCGGCCTTACCGGCTATGGCAGCAGATTTTGGTGTCAGTACCCAAATGGTTTCCAATAGCTTGCCGGCTTATTTCTTCGGTCTGGCGATCGGGCAACTGATTTATGGTCCGATCAGTGACCGGATTGGACGTAAAACGCCACTGTATTTTGGGCTGTGTTTATACATTGTGGCAAGTTTGCTGTGTGTCTTTGCGCAGGATGAATGGAGCCTGATCGCTGCACGAATTCTGCAAGCTCTCGGTGGCTGTGTCGGGGTGGTCATGGCACGCGCTGCAATTCGCGATCGTCTGGATATGCATTCAGCAGCTCAGGCCTTTGCCAGCATGATGATTGTGACCGCCATTGCGCCAATCATTGCTCCAAGTCTGGGGGCCTGGGTGTTGATGTTTTATGAATGGAACGTGATCTTCTTGGTGTTGATGGGCTGCGGTCTGTTGAGTCTAGCCTGTGTACACTTTCTTTTTAAAGAAACCCTGGAGCCAGAACGCCGTCTCAAGCTGAACTTTCAACAGGTTATAAGTTTGTACCGGTGCATTTTTCAGGATCCAAGCTTTCGACGCCCGCTCTATGCCGGCTGTTTTTCCGGTGCGGTGATGTTCTGTTATATCAGCGCTTCTTCGGCCATTCTGATGGATCGTTATCAACTGACCGAGCAGCAGTTTGCGTATGCCTTTGGTGCCAATGCCTTCGGGATCATGCTGTTTTCGACCTTGAATAAACGTCTGGCTGGGCGTTTCTCGATATTGCAGCGTCTGAAAATTGGCACCTGTCTGCAGTTTGCCGGTGTATTAGGGTTAATCTTGCTCGGCTGTCTGGACGTCGATTCTGTGTTCTGGGTGTTGTTAGGCATGTTTATTGTGGTGGCATCTATCGGGTTTACTGGTCCGAATGCCATGGCTCTGGCAATGGCTGAACAGGGCGAGCGGGCGGGAACCGCCAGTGCGATTATGGGCAGTATGCAATTTGTCTGTGGCTTATTGGGCGGTGTATTACTGAATTTTCTGATCTGGCATGCTTTACTGAATATGGCATTGATCATGCTGGTTTTTGTCGGTATTTCTGCTTGGGCGATTTTTAAAATCAACATGCCCAGCCTAAAAAATGCATAGATGCTGGCTGCCTCTCAGATAATAAAAATACTGGTCTGGACAGAGGGCTAAGCAAGTTGGCTTAGCCCTGCTTGCATCACTCATCGATAAACACGGCAAATTCTTCTACGGGAACGCGCGGGGTAATAAAGCTGTTAATAATTTGCTCTGGGTCGGCATAACCCAGTGCCATACCGCAGACCAGCTCTTCATCATCGGGTGCGCCGACCAGATCAAGCACGATCGGGTGAAAGTGATTCCAGGCTGCCTGCGGGCAAGTGTCCAGACCGCGGGCTTTTGCTGCCAGCATGACATTCTGGATCATCATGGAAACATCCATTTTGGACCCAATCGCCAAAGACCGATTTACAGTAAAAAATAAGCCGACAGGGGCATCAAATAATTCAAAATTACGCAGCTGCTGACGCGCCATTTTTTCCTTTTCGCCTTTTTGAATATTCAGCAAGCCATATAAACCCCAGCCATTTTCACGACGACGTTCAATAAATGGCGAGATCCATTGTTCAGGATAGTAGGCGAAAGTTTCCTGATACTGCTGCGACAATTCCGGATTTGCATAGATTTGCATTTGTGCCTGACAAACCTGCTGCACGAGTTCATCACGCTTTTTACCTGTTACCACATACACTTTCCAGGGTTGGGTATTGGTTCCTGAAGGTGCGCGGCTGGCCACCGCCAGAATCTCTTTTAAGGTGTCTGTACTAACGGGGGTATTTAAAAAAGCACGCACTGAATGGCGAGAAGTGATGGTGTGATCTACAACATGAACAAGATTTTGATCCATTATGGGGTCCAGTCGAATATCCTTATTGAGTTTGCAATGACTATAAACTAAACAAACAGAACGGGGGATAGGAAAATTTAATTCTTCGCCAGCTGAAAAAAACAATTTATCAGCAAAATGACTTGAATAATGAAATTTCGCATTCTTTTAGCTGAGCATAAATCGCCTAAGTGATAGCAATGGATTTAGTCATAAAGTTGGTCTTTGATTTAAAAAATGGCTTAAAACCCAAGTGCTTGAACCATTCAACAATAACAATTTCAAACAGAGAACTGGTTTATTTTGACTGAAAATCAAGATAATTTAATTTCAAGATCCCTGTTTCATTCCGTGTCGAGTAAAAGATTAATATTTTTTTTGAATTAAAATATAGATTAATCTTCATATAAAAATGAGAATTTATAATTATTTTTTATAGGTAAATTAACTATTGCTAATAAAAAGAAATAAAACTTGATACAAAGAAACAGCATAATGTACGACTTTTCATCTTAATTCATGCATTTTGTGATTAAGATCTGTTTTAAATAACGCGATTCCAGATGGCTTGAATGAAGTCTTTAGGTTGAAAGCACTCATCAAGCACTGAATGTTTTTTTGAGCTTAAAACACAGTTTTTTTACCAGCATGCGCGTCTGTTAGAAAAATGTCTGCAATTTTCCAACAGACTGAGTATCGGAATAGAAAAGGTGTTGCTTTTATAAATCTCTCATTTGTTGAATATGATCGTGATGATGATATTCATAAGTTTGAAAGAGATGATAAATCGGTTTGTTTTTCTAAAGGTAATAGATCAAATCAGGATATTTCCAGATGAACATCTAATGAGCGAGCTAGAGATCTAGCGCACTCCATGACTTTTAGAAAAATAAAAAATACAAAATCATCTTGGGCAAAAAATTATGGATTTTACTTTTAATGCATTTTATACCTTGATTGCCGCAGTCATTGTTCTGTTACTCGGCCGATTCTTGGTTAATAAAATCGATTTTTTAAGACGTTACAATATTCCTGAACCGGTTGCGGGCGGTTTGGTTGCTGCGATTATCTCATTACTGGTGCATTCACTGTGGGGATACAGCATCACCACCAGTTCAGAGCTACAAACCAGTTTTATGCTGATCTTCTTTGCCTCGATCGGTCTGAGTGCCAACTTTTCCAAGTTGCGTGAAGGCGGTGTCGGTCTGGTAATTTTCCTGTTTGCTATATCGATTTTTATTGTTTTGCAAAATGCAGTCGGTATGAGTCTGGCAACACTGCTTGGTATTGACCCACTGATTGGCCTGATTGCAGGTTCAGTTACCTTAACCGGCGGTCATGGTACTGCGGGTGCATGGGGGGAGATTTTTGAAGTTGAACATGGCATTCAGGGTGCTTTGGCACTGGGTATGGCCAGTGCGACTTTCGGTCTGATCATCGGCGGGATCATTGGTGGACCTTTGGCCAAATTACTGATCAATCGTCATAACCTGGCTACTGCACGTACCGATCAGCAGATCGAAAAGCGTGACAATACACCAATGGATAGCACGACCAACGAATATGTACCGTTTGAATATCCGCATCAGGTGCGTTTAATTACCGCTGATAATGCAATCACGACCTTGGGCCTGTTCGCAGGTTGTTTGGCTTTTGCAGAGTTTATGACGGGTTTCAGTAAAGGTACTGCGTTTGAACTACCAACATTTGTCTGGGCATTGGCGGGTGGTGTCATTCTGCGTAATGTACTGGAAGGTATTTTCAAAGTTCAGATTTTCGATCGCGCGATTGATGTGTTCGGTAATGCTTCATTGTCGCTGTACTTGGCGATGGCATTGTTATCATTGAAATTATGGCAATTAGCTGACCTTGCAGGGCCACTCATGGTGATTCTGGGTGCGCAAACCATCACCATGGCTTTGTATGCAGCTTTCGTCACTTTCCGCATCATGGGCAAAAACTACGATGCTGCGGTACTTGCAGCAGGTCATTGTGGTTTCGGTATGGGCGCAACGCCAACAGCGGTTGCCAATATGCAGGCGATTACCAATATGTATGGTGCGTCGCATAAGGCCTTCCTGATTGTTCCATTATGTGGTGCGTTCTTCGTTGACTTAATCAATGCTACTGTTATTCAGATGATTTTGAAGTTTTTTGCATAATTTTTATGCCTGGTACGATGAGTCATAGGCTCATAAGGATGTGACATGAATGATCAGTTAAATGAAACCTTACTCGGCTGGATTAATGCCCTGAATGGCCCTTTATGGGATTTTCTGGTGGTGTTTCTGGTCGCAGTCGGTATTTTCTACACGATCATGACGGGTGCAGTACAAATTCGTTTGTTCTGGCACAGCATGAAAGTCATGAAAAATAGCCGTGGCAAGGTTCAGGATACGCACGGCATTACCCCGTTTCAGGCCTTTGTCACTGGACTGGCAAGCCGGGTCGGTGTGGGCAATGTCGCGGGTGTCGCCATTGCGATTGCGATTGGTGGCCCCGGTGCCGTGTTCTGGATGTGGTTTACTGCCTTTTTGGGCATGAGTTCTGCTTTTGTTGAATCCTCTTTGGCACAGTTGTTTAAGGTGCGAGATAACAAAAACCAGCAATTCCGTGGTGGTCCAGCTTATTACATTACTCAAGGCCTGAAACAGAAATGGCTCGGGATTGTCTTTGCGATTGCATTGATCACGACTTATGGTTTTGTCTTCAATGCAGTTCAGGCCAATGCCATTACCGGAGCAACCTCTCATGCCTGGGGCTGGGATCAGGCGAACCTGATTCTGCCATTAGGCGGCCTGAATCTGGAAATTTCCTGGGTCGGATTGTTTCTGGTCTTGATGACTGCGGTGATCATTTTTGGCGGGATTAAACGGATTGCGAAAGTTGCGGAAAGCTTTGTGCCGTTTATGGCTGTGCTTTATCTGGCTGTGGCTTTGTATATTGCGGTCATCAATTACGATTTGCTCCCATCCATCTTCCAGCTCATTTTCAGTAAAGCCTTTGAATTTGAAGCCGCCGCTGGTGGATTCTTTGGCGCCATGGTATCTATGGCGATGATGATGGGCATCAAGCGTGGTCTGTTCTCTAACGAGGCAGGGATGGGTTCGGCACCGAATGCTGCTGCAGCTTCCGATGTCAAACATCCGGTCAACCAGGGTCTGGTACAGATGCTCGGAGTATTTGTAGATACCTTTGTGGTGTGTTCATGTACCGCGATTATTATTCTGGTTTCGGGTCTGTATGAAAATGCAGGCTTTGAAGGCGTGACCTTGACCCAGATGGCGCTTGAAAGCCAGATTGGTGCTTGGGGTGATGACTTCCTGGCTTTGATTCTGTTCCTGTTTGCCTATTCTTCGATTATTGGTAACTATGCCTATGCCGAAGGAAACGTCCAGTTCATCAATAACAATAGCCGGGTGATGTTGATTTTCCGTTTATTTGTATTGGTGATGGTGTATTTCGGTTCCATCGCCAGCGTGCCACTGATCTGGAATATGGCGGATCTGTTCATGGGTGTCATGGCAAGTATCAACCTGATCGCAATCCTGTTACTGATGCCATTCCTGCTGATGCTACTCAAAGATTATACCGGTCAGCTGAAGCGCGGCGTGAAAGAGCCTGAATTTAAACTGGATAACCATCCTAAATTTAAAGACAAGGTCAAATCAGATATCTGGTAAGACTTGAAGCAAAAAGCCCCGATCATTCGGGGCTTTTTTGTGCCAAAGTTATTTAAAAGAAATTTAAATAACTTTGATAAAGCACGAAGCCCAAAATCAGGCTGAACCAGACTGGTAATTTTGAGCGTAGCAGGGCAATCATCACTGCGACAAAGACCAGGTCGGAACCATAGCTAAAATAGCGTTGTGAAAGATCCAACAATAAATATAGTAACAAACCCACCACTGCAGCATTGATCCCCATCACCGCCTGATGAATATGGCGCTGCTGCATCAACCACGACCAGTAAGGCAAGGTGGCAAAGATCAAGAAAAATGAAGGTAAAAAGATTGCACAGGTCGCTAACAATGTATTCAGCCAGGCATAAGGCGTCCAAGGCAGCAAAGCACCAATATAACTGGCAAAACTGAATAAAGGTCCCGGCATTAGCTGGGTAAATGCATAGCCAAGATCAAAAGACTCTGCACTGACTAAACCGGTTGTGACAAAATCCTGATGCAGCAAAGGCAGAATTACATGACCGCCACCAAACACCAGCGAGCCAGTCTGATAGAAATTAGAAAAAAATTGTAGCTCCGATTGGCCCCATAATTTGCCTGCTAAGGGCAGCAGCAAAAATGGCAGGATAAATGCCAGCAGCCAATAGGGCGCAGCGGCAGATCGAATATAAGGCAAGCTGATTGCCGTTTTGTTAATTTCTTTGGGTTTCGAATCTGATTGGGAAAAATGTCCGGCCAAGAGTCCACAGACTGCGCCCAGCATAATCACCAGAATCTGGTTAAAACTCACTGAAACCACCATCAATAATACGACAGAGAGGATTAAGACAGCGTATTGCCAAGCCGATTTACAAAAGCTTCTCAGCATTTGCCAGAATGCCCAGGCGATGACAGAAAATACAATTAACTGGATGGTATGAAAGCTGTTTGAGTTTAAAATATGAAAATAGCTTTGACCCAAGAGTGCTACCAAGGTCATCAGAATCATTGAGGGCAGGGTAAAACCCAGCCATGCGATCACTGCACCAGTATAGCCTCGTTGCAGATAACCGATCGACAGCCCCACCTGACTGCTGCTCGGCCCGGGTAAAAGTTGTGCCAAAGCGACCAGTTGACTGTACTGGGTGTCATTCAACCATTGCAGTTGGGTCACAAATTTTCGGTGAAAAAACACCAGATGCGCCGCTGGACCGCCAAATGAAATGCAGCCCAGTTGCAGGAAAATCAGGAAAATCCGGTACAGTGAGATTGAAGGCATACAGTTATGGGAAAAATGAAGATAAAGTAGCTGAACTGTATGACAGTTTTACGAAATTCTACAGACTATTTATGCATGTGTTTATACACTATGCTGCTTTAGATTAATGAGGACATTCTCTGCATGCAGAAATATGTGTTGAGTATGGTGATACTGGGTACATTTGGCCTAAGTGCTTGCCAAACGACCCCCATGACAGCCCAAGCGGCGACCAGTCATCTACAACCTGCTGCACAACGCGGAGAAGCTCAGGCACGTCCGAATCAAATTGATTTTCAAAAGATCAAGCAAACCCAGCAACGTCCGGTAGTTGCTTTAGTTCTGGGCAGTGGCGGTGCTCGTGGCTATGCGCATATTGGTGCGTTGGAAGTACTGGAACAGGCGGGTATTCAACCAGATTTTATTGTCGGAACCAGTGCGGGCAGTATTGTGGGATCCATTTATGCAAGTGGCAAACCGGCGATTGAACTGCGCAATATTGCTCTCAACATGCGACCGAATGATGTCCGTGATATCAAGCTGGCCAGAAAAGGTTTTTTTGATGGCAAGAAAGTTGAGGACTATGTCAACTTGCAAGTCGATCAAACCCCGCTTGAAGCCATGAAAATCCCGATGTTTGTGGTAGCAACCGCGCTGAAAGAAGGCAAGAAAGTCGTCTTTAACCATGGCAATACCGGACAGGCGGTACGTGCTTCAGTCTCGATTCCGAGTATGTTCATTCCGACCATCATTCAAGGTAAAGAATATGTAGATGGTGGTCTGGTCAGTCCGGTGCCGGTTGATGTGGCACGTGAGCTAGGGGCCGACATTGTAATTGCGGTGGATATTCTGGCACAACCTATTCATACCGAAACCAGCAATGTCTGGGGGCTATTTAACCAGAACATCAATATTATGCAGCAACATCTGGCACATGAAGAATTAAAGCATGCAGATGTGGTGATTCAGCCGGACTTACGCGAAAAAGGTCATATCTTTGATGTCCGTGGCAGGGAACTCACCATGCAGGCTGGTGCCGAGGCGACCCAGTTAAAGTTGATGGAAATTTCACAAGCCTACCAAAAACATGATTATGCTCAAGGACATCGGATTCCACAGTTTGTGGTACATGAACATCAAGCTCAATAAATCTTTTTTTTGAATTTTCTGTTTATTCCTATATCGTAGGACTGCGGTATAAGGATATCCAATCAAGAGAATGAAAGATCATCGGCTATGACGCTTAACTGATTGTTATAAAAGATAAGATAATTGCCTATGTGTATCAGTCAATCAGAATTATCGCAAAAGATAAAATTAATTTTAAATATAACAAATTGAATTATAAGTATATTGTTTTAAATAATAAGCCTTATTCGTCCTAAATTAAAATTTTAATATTATTATTCGTATACTTAAGTTGATCAAATATTCAAAAGCATCTGTGTTCATGACAGAATGCAGTTTGAAAAGATCACTACACAGATTTAGACATCATGATGCATATTAAAATTGGACAGCAGGTCAAACTGGCACAATTCGAACACTATATTTTTACAGTGACCGCGACCCATCAGGATGGTTCTTTTACCGTTGAAACGACCTTGGATGGTCAACAAATTTTAAGTTATCAGAACGTGGCGCAGGAAATGCTCAGGCCAGTGATGCTTTAAATCACACAGAGCCTTTTTATTTTCCTGAATTATTTTTGTTCAGAGCTTAAAACAGTGAAAAATTCTCAGTTGCTGTGTGATCAACCCCAGATAAATAAGTGTTGATTTATTGGCACTTAACTTTCTAACTGAGATTTTAAGCAATTAAATATATTTTTTTCTGTATGAATACATTTTCTATATCAATAATTGTGATGCTTCATTTGCCGAATTGAACATTTTATTCATGCTAAAAACGCTATAATAATAAACGATAACCTTGTCATTCAAAGAGTTCAAAGAAAACGATGGCCCCTTTAGATCAAATTGCAGCAGTGTCGGATGACCAGTCAGAGTTAACGATGTCAGTTCTCATGACGCCAGATATGGCAAATTTTTCAGGAAATGTTCATGGTGGAACCATTCTGAAATTATTGGATCAGGTGGCGTATGCGTGTGCAAGTCGCTATTCGGGTAGTTATGTCGTGACCTTATCTGTAGACAAGGTGAATTTTAAAGAGCCGATTCACGTCGGTGAACTGGTTACATTTCTGGCCAGTGTGAACCATGTTGGCCGTACCTCGATGGAAATCGGGATTCGGGTAGAAGCCCAGAATATTCAAAAGAGAACGGTACGTCATACCAATAGCTGTTATTTCACCATGGTCGCGGTGGATGAAAATGGTAAACCAAAACAGATTCCAGCTTTGAACCTGGACAATGACTGGAAACGTTGCCGTTTTGAAGCAGCAGAACAGCGTAAAGTCGCGCGTTTGCAAGAAAATCATCATCCTTCATGCAGCATTTATAAAAAGACTGCACAGAGTTAAGTTAAATCGTGATTGAGAAAAGACCTTCATATGAAGGTCTTTTTTTTGCATCAATTTCAGTTTTTCACTGGAGCTTTGTTATTTTTTACCCTAATATAAAACGATACGTATCGTTTCGATTTTTAGATCTTAAAAGTTAAGTAGAAAAATATGAGCAGTGACGAAAAAAGTTCCCGACGACAGCAGTGCATTTTACAGGCGGTCGCAGATGCGCTGGCAGAATGTGAATATCATCAGCTGACGATTGAAGATGTAGCGGCACGTGCCGGTGTTGGCAAGTCCACGATTTATCGATGGTGGAAACATAAATCGGAACTGGTGCTGTACACTTTCAAACAGCATACAGCTTCGGTATTTGAGCTGGATACCTCTAAAAGCCTGAAAAGCAATCTCATTCAACAACTCGGTTCTTTATCTCAAGCGCTGAATCATCCGGTCGGTCGGGCTTTGCTGGTAGTGATTGCCAATCACCGCGAACTGGCAGGTGAGTTCTTTCAGCAATATCTCTTGCCACGTCGGCAACAGACCCATCAACTGATTCAGCAAGCGATTGAACGGGGAGAAATTCGCTCGGATTATCCTTTTGATTTAATGCTGGATACCTTATACGGCCCGATTCATTACCAGATCATTTTTTTCAACCGGATTCCAGATGAACACTATATCCAGAATCTGGTCGAGTTGGCCTTGCATCCGGTCACTGTTCAAGCCTGAGTTTGTGCTATTTCCCTACAAATTTTAAAAGTTGGTGATTATGTCCGTTAGCGTTGAGCGGTTATGGAATCGCTCATTTATCTTGTGCTTATTCAATAATTTTTTCCTGTTTGTTTATTATTTTGCCTTACTGACCATCTTGCCGATTTACATCATGAAAGATCTGGGCGGTTCGGTAAAAGAAGCGGGTCTGGCGCTGACGCTATTTTTGGCCTCTTCGATTGCGATCCGGCCATTTTCCGGCATGATCATCGAAAAGCTCGGCAAGAAAATCTCGATGCGCGGTGCAGGCGTGATTTTTGCCTTATTTGCCTTTAGTTATTTGCTGGTGGATAGCATGTGGTCACTGTTGCTGGTGCGTTTTTTACATGGCATCTGGTTCAGCATTTTGACTACGGTGGCAGTACCCGTCGCCAATGAATTTATTCCTGAACAGCGCAAAGGTGAGGGCATGGGCTATTTCGTCATGTCGACCAATCTGGGTGTGGTTTTTGGGCCCTTGCTGGCATTGACCGTAATTCAGTTCACCAGCTTTAAGGTCTTATTTGGCATTCTTGCCATTATCATTTCTTTGGGATTAATCTTCTGCTGGATGCTCAAAATCACAGAGTTACCAAAACCTGAAGCCATAAGCACAGAGAAAACCAGCTTGAGCTTGCAGGATATTCTGGAAGTCAAAGTTCTGGCGGTAAGTTTCGTGGCGTTGCTAACCGCTTTTGCCTACTCGGGCATCATGAGTTTTATTACTGCATTTAGTGAAACCAAGCAGCTTTTACCCTATACCAGCGTATTCTTTATTGTCTTTGCAGCGTCCATGTTGCTGGTCAGACCTTGGGTCGGGAAAATTTATGATCGTAAGGGACCCAGTGCGGTTATTTATCCTTCATTTATTTTCTTTGCCATTGGTCTGGTGATTGTCAGCCTGATTTCCAATCAATGGATATTATGGTTGTCGGCGGTGTTTATCGGCATCGGTTATGGTTCACTGTTCCCATGTTTGCAGACCTTGGCCATTCAGTCGGTCGACAAGCAGCGTATGGGACATGCAATTTCAACTTTCTTTACCCTGTTTGATCTGGGTTTAGCGATTGGTTCCGTAGCCATGGGAGTATTGATTGCCTATTGGGGCTTTGAAACCACCTATGTTTTGAGTGCTGTGCTCGTCATTGTGACGATATTGGTTTATCGTCAGTATGTTGCCAAAAAGCAAAATAAGCGCCCGGCAAGTTTGGAGTTATAAAATGGAATTAAGACATTTACGTTATTTCGTTACAGTGGCGCAGGAACTGAACTTTACCCGTGCCGCGGAAAAATTAAATACGGTACAGCCATCACTGAGCCAGCAAATCAAGGATCTGGAACGTGAGGTTGGCGTACAGTTGCTGGAGCGAAATAACCGTAAGGTCGGGCTAACTGAAGCTGGGCAGGCGTTTTTAAAAGAAGCTTTGCTGAGTCTTGAGCATGCAGAGCGCGCCATTCAGACTGCCAGACAGATCGCCAATGCACAGCAGGACCAGCTGAATATCGGTTTTGTCCCGGTCGCGGAAATGAAAGTCTTTCCTTATATCATGCCGAATATCCGCGCGCATTTTCCTGAACTGAAAGCACAGTTTCACAGTCTGACCGATGCAGAACAGTTTAGTGCTTTAAGAAATGGACAGATTGACATTGCCTTTACCCGATATCCAGGGCAGTTGAGTGAGTTTGATTCGATCCGCATTTTTGATGAGCCTCTAACCCTGATCGTGCCGAAAGATTCCCCGGCTGCGGCCTTGTCCTATGTCAGTATCAAGAGTTTTGAAAATCAGGACTTTGTGATTAGTGATGAGCAGTCCTCACCGCAACTGCATAAGCTGATTCAGGATTTTTTTAAACAGTCCAAATTAAAAGTGAATGTGGTGCAGTATTCCACCAATATTCTGCTCAATGTCAATCTGGTGGGAATGGGCGTGGGCTGGAGTCTGGTGCCAGCCTATGTGATTCCATTGCTCGGCGATAATATTGTGGTGAAAAAGACCCTAGAACCGTTACCGATGATTGGACTGTATGCCAATTATCGCAAGGATCAAAAACATGTGGTGATTGATCTGATTTTGAAAGTATTAAAAGAAAAGTTTTGTGTGGATCTTTTTTAATATTTAAACCTTCAATCTGCCCATCTAAAAAGCTGTGCGACAGAAATGATCTGTAGCACATCCTTTTAAATCGGGACTGCAAATCACTTTATACTGAACCTCTAACAATAAAAACCGGTTGAAGCAGGATGATGAAGCTCTATAACAACCCACAATCACGTGGCTTGACCTTGTTGCCTTTGCTGAAAGAATTGCAGATTGAAGATCAGATTGAGCAGGTGGAAGTTGCCTATGAGCATATGCATCAGCAGGCGTATACACGGATCAATCCGATGGGAAAAGTTCCCTGTCTGGTAGATCAGGAGATCGTCATTTCAGAAATGGCCGCCATTTTTATCTATCTGGCAGATAAGTATTCTGACAAAGGATTGGCACCTGCTTTGGATGATCCGAAGCGTGGGGCGTATTTGAAATGGATGTTTTTCTGTCATGGACCCTTTACCGAATATATCGATATAAAAAATTTACAGGTGTCGCCAGAAAATATTGAAAAGAACCGGAGAAGTTTAAGTTTTGGGAATGAAGCAGCCGTATTTGATTTTATGAAACAGGGCATCGAGCAGGCCAATCCTTATCTGTTGGGTGAAAAAGTCTCGGCTGCGGACCTATATGTGGCTTACTGTTTGATCTTCACGATCTCTGCGAAAATTTTACCGCCATTTGATGAGTTCAGGCCCTTCCTGCAGCAGATGGCCTCTCGTGATTCCCTGAAAGATATCCCCTGGTTTCAGGAATACCGAGTCTAATTCCTCGGTCTATATATTGTCCGAGATATCTAAAAACAGTAAAAAAAACCACGCCGAAGCGTGGTGAAAAGTGACTCTAATATTATTTCAGGTAAAGCTTTTTAAACAGTTGCTGGCTGGTGCTTTCCATCGATTGAGGAATGGCCAGGGCAGCTACGAAACGGTCAGGACGCAAGATCACAACTGAATCAGACGTGTTGCCAAACCACGAGCGGATATCTGTGCCGATATCACCAATAGTGATGACATCTTCATACTCTTTGCGCTGGTTATTTTGCAATTGCACCGCAGGAATTACCTGGATGAATTTCACGCCGAGCGATTTCCACTGTTGCAACGTCTCCGAACTAAGACCCCATTTCGGATCAACACCCCAGGCAATAATCGCAAAATCATTGCCGATCACTTCATCCAGTAATACGGTTTCACCCGAAGCCAGTTGAACTTGAGGCTGGATAAACATCTTACCGACTGGAGAGTTCTTGGCTCCGTTACTCAAAAGTGCGCCGTCATGATATTTCGGCATTGGCTTGAAACGCATTTCCAGCAGGTACTGTTTGATCGGCTTGATGTAGTTCAGGGCATAGGCAATACCATCACGAACAAAACCTTGCCATTTTTTCGGTGGTGCCAGTACGTGACCTGCCATCACCGACAGGTCAATCATCGCCTTGGCATGGTCTTTACGTTCGATCTGATACGAATCTAAAAGTGCTGGGCCAGCTTTGCCTTGAACAACCAGCGCCATTTTCCAGGCCAAGTTAAAGGCATCACGCATACCGCTGTTATAACCCTGACCTTGCCATACCGGCATAATGTGCGCTGCATCACCGGCAAGTAAAATACGGTCGACACGGAACTTGTCGGCAATACGAGCATTATGGGTATAGACACGCTGACGGATCACTTCGATACCATCTGTGCTTGGTAAAACCTTAGAAAGAAGTTTGGCAATATTTTCCGGTTTGCTCAGTTCTTCCTGCGTTTCACCCGGCATAACCATAAATTCAAAACGGCGAATACCATGTGGCAATGCGGCTGATACATAAGGACGAACCGGATCACAACATAAGTAAATATGTGGTGTAGCAAGCGGATCATTCTCAAGGTCAATCACGATCCATTGATTCGGTGCGGTTTCACCTTCAAAGGCAATGCCTAGGTTGCGGCGCACATATGAATTACCGCCATCACAGGCAATCAGATATTGAGCGCGGATGGTTTCTGCATCGCCCTCTTTATTTTGCAGATTGAGTGTTACGCCGTCAGCATCTTGACTAAACTGGGTCAATTGACGAGAAAACAGCACTTGGGTGTTTTTATATTGCTTTAAGCCTTGCAGTAGGACGTTATCAACTTGTGGCTGAATAAAGGCATTACGGCGCGAGAAACCAAACTCACGTGTTAAAGGCTGAATATCTGCAAAACAGCGACCTTTAGGCGTCAAGAAGCGCATCGCATGATTCGGAGTGGTATGCGGTAAGACTTGATCGACTAAACCCAAAGATTGAATGGTACGTAAGGATTCATCATCGATTCCAATCGCACGTGGGTAATCAATCAAACTATCCAGTTGCTCGACAATCGTGACAGCTACGCCTTGCTTGCTCAGATAGTTGGCAATGGTTAAGCCTACAGGGCCGGCGCCAAGGATTGCCACTTCAGTAGTGTAATTAGTATTGCTCATAGCGAATGTCCACTCAATCGACTTGCATTTGATGCTATTAAGGGACAGTTAGAAGCCAGAAACAAGTTAGGCGATAGTAGCTTAAGTATATGGATAATATTGGATTGAAATAGGTGGTTTTTAAATAAATAATTGATTTTAATTATAAAAATAATAAAAATTTGATAGCCTGTATTAATTCTATGATCAGTTTTGACTATGGTGATAAATAGATTTTATGCAATAAAAATGCTGAACCAGCATCAAGCATGATTCAGCATAGAATAATATCGGGGGCAGTATAGGACAAAGCCTACTGGAGAATTACTGTCCCTGATATCTTCATTGAAGGATTAAACGAGTCGTTCAATCACTTAACGTGCAGTGGGTTTTGCAGGGGGCGTGCTTTCTGCAGCAGCTTCAGAGGCAGCAGGCTGCTCTGCAGATGCGCTTGCAACTGGAGCATTTGATTCAGGTAATTCCTGAGTAGTCACAATCACTTTTTCTTCTGCAGTGGTGGTTTTCGCATCTGTGGTTTTACTGTCAGCAAAACTGGTGGCTGCAGCAGCAGTAAGCGTAGTAGCAAGTAAGATTTGTGCATATTTCATTTTTGGCATCCTTTTATTCATGTCATGTAATCTGCCGAGCTGACCATCACATCAATTCGACAGATGCCCATCCTAAGCACTGAAATTTTACTGAGCAAATCAATTAACAAAAGCGACACGCAGGGAATAACCCAGCAGATACAAAACTGAGAAAGTTGTTTTATTTCTGTTAATTATGCGGAGTTTTATTTAATGAAAGTGTGTGTGAATATTTCAAGAATCCAATTTGAAATAAAAGTTAACATAGAAAATTGGTAATTTGGGATCATTCCATTAATTTTTATCTCTGTGATTTTCACGCCGTGTTTGCGAAGAACACGCATTTTAAAGTCACACTGTGCTTTATAATGCAGAGTATTGCTATTTCTATTCAATCTCTTGAGAGTCGATTTTGAAAATTCTGTCAGCGTCGCAGGCTATTCCTGTCCATATCATTTCCGGATTTTTGGGTGCAGGTAAAACCACACTACTCAAACATTTATTACAGCAAAAACCGGAACAGGAAATCTGGGCTGTGCTAATGAATGAATTCGGCCAGATTGGGGTAGACCAGCAGTTATTGCCGCAAGATCAGGGTTATGCGGTCAAAGAGCTGTTGGGTGGTTGTCTATGTTGTAGTAGCCAGTTACCCATGCAGATCGCCTTGTCACGGCTGCTGTCAGAGGTGAAACCGGATCGTCTGTTTATCGAACCTACTGGGCTGGGGCACCCGGGACAATTACTGGAACAGCTGACCGAACCGCACTGGCACAGCCATTTAAACATGAAGGCTTTAGTCACTGTGGTAGATGGTTCGCGTTTGCATGGCCGGGACTGGACCCAGCAAAACCTGTATGCAGACCAGCTCAAGGCAGCGCATATTGTGGTGATTTCACATACTGACTTGATGACAGCCGCAGATCGCGCAGCGCTCACGCAGCTTCAGGCAGAATATCAACCTTATGCCCAACAGTGGCTGTTCACCGAGCATGGACAACTCGATATTGAACAGATCAAGCAGGAATATCGGGGTTCTGCCCGTCAGATTCAGCCTTTGTTAAAACAGCAACAGATCACCCGTTCAGCGGATACGCCCGTAGTGATTCAGCAGATGCCTTATCATTATGTAGAAAGCGCGCAGGGTTATCAGGTTGCAGGCTGGAAATTTCCAAAACGCTGGCAATTTAATTTTTATGATCTGCTGGATCTACTCTGTGAACAAAAAGACTGGCTCAGAATCAAGGGGATTTTTCATACCGACCAAGGCTGGAAAAGCTTTAATTTTAATCCGGAGCAGTTTAATTATCAGTCGGCAGATGAAGGCATTGATAACCGGGTGGAAGTGATTTATCAACAGTCACGTGATTGGCTGGCATTTGAAACTGCCCTGATGCAATGTCGTATCGATCCAGAAAAATAACGGCACTATTTCTAGTACGCTGAATGAATTACTGGCCTAAATCTGTTCAGCAAAATAGCGCTAAATCTTATATGCTAGGCGCCAAATTTGAGGATTATGTGATGGCGTTAAAAGCGACGATTTATAAGGTTGATTTGAATATTGCGGACATGGATACGCATCGTTATGCAGACTATCAGCTGACGATGGCGCTGCATCCTTCAGAAACCATTGAACGCTTGATGGTGCGTATTCTGGCCTATGCACGCTATGCCGATGAAGCACTGGAATTTACCAAGGATCTGTTTGAAACCGATGAACCGGCACTCTGGGAAAAGGATCTGACCGGTCAACTGGTCAAATGGATTGAAGTCGGTAGCCCGGACGAAGATAAAGTCAAAAAGGCCAGTGCGCGTTGCAAGCAGGTCGCAGTCGTCACCTATGGTTCTGCAGTGGATGAATGGTATAAGCGCAGCAGCAAATTAAAAACCTTAAAAAATGTGGAAGTGTGGAAGTTATCTACTGCAACTACCGATGCATTGCCACAATTATGCGAACGCACCATGCAGTTACAGCTCAATGTAATGGATGGTGAATGGACCTTGATCGGTGATCAGGGCCAGGTGCTGGTGGAGTGGGAACAGTTACAATAAGGCCAAATAAGGATGCAAGTCTGGACTTGTATCCTGTAGCTCAAATTGCGTATATCTGAGGGATAAGAATACGCAGGGCTGCACCATGTACCATGAACTTTATGATTTACTGCTGGCTGTCGCGATCGGCGCAATTATTGGTGCAGAGCGTGAGTATCACAGTAAATCTGCCGGACTGCGTACCATGATTATGGTCAGTCTGAGTTCCTGTTTATTTACCATTATCTCTCTGAAAATAGGCGTGGCCAATCCTGACCGGCTGGCCGCTAATGTCTTGACTGGACTGGGTTTTCTGGGTGCCGGTGTTATCCTGAAAGATGATAACCGTATTTCTGGAATTACCACCGCAACCACGATCTGGATGACAGCCGCACTCGGCATGGCGGTCGGTGCAGGCTATGAACTCTTAAGTATTTGGGCTACTTTTATTGTCATGGCGGTGCTGGTTTTATTGATGTATGTCCAGCGCGGTATCGAATCTCTGAATCAGGAACGCAGCTATGAAATCGTCTGCCCATTCGATCAAAATGATTCCAATCACTACGAAATGCTATTCAAACGTTATCAGTTAAAAGTGGTGCATTCCTCACAAAAAAAAATTGACCAACAGATTGTCGGACGCTGGATCCTGATGGGCTCAGCCAAGAATCATCAAGAATTAACCCAGGATTTACTCAATGATAAGAATATTCAGGAACTCAGCTTTTAACCCATCAATGGCCAAGGTTTAAAAAAACAGAGCAATCCGGTTTATACTGAGCTTTGAATTTTATGCTCCTCTCAGGTAAATAACCATGATCAACGAACTTGAAATTATTGATTTAAAAGTAGGCGAAGGCAAGGAAGCGGTGAAAGGTGCCCTAATTACCACGCACTATACTGGCTGGCTGGAAGATGGAACCAAGTTTGATTCCTCTATTGACCGTGGTAATTATTTTGAAACCGTCATTGGCACAGGCCGTGTAATCAAAGGTTGGGATCAGGGGATTCTGGGAATGAAAGTTGGTGGCAAGCGTAAACTGATGGTGCCTGCACATTTGGCCTATGGCGAACGTAAAATGGGTAAAGTCATTCCAGCCAATTCCAACCTGATTTTTGAAATTGAACTGTTTGATGTAAAAACACGTGATTAAAATCATTTAACTAGCTGAATATAAATTATATTTTTTATTTAAAGATCTACGCTGGTTCCGGTGCAGTCGCTTCAAAATAAGCTGTGCCGGAGAAGCTACAAAAAACATCTAAAAAGATTTGAAATCGAAAATATTCCTTGTAAATTATAAGAATAATAAAGAATTATCTTGAGATAGAACGTATTTGCATAACTCGATAAGGAATGTCTGTTTCTTCGTATTTGTCTGTGCCTTGAGCTGGATGACTTGCATCATAAGTTCAGCAATCGCTCAGGATGAACTCCCTTCGCCGTCATTTCAGCAGCAATCTCACGACCATATTACTGAAGTTCATTTTACCGAACATAGTACGAGTCCTTTGCAGGGAAAATGGCTGTTTTATCCGAGTCAGTTTATTGTTCAGCCCAGCCCCGTACTCCAGTCAAAAACAGTTGAATTGCCAGCCTCTTTTAAAACTCTAGCGGGTTCAAACTCTGGCTACGGTACCTTTATTGGTTATTTTAAAATTCCGAAAGAATTTCTCGGGCGACGCATCGCGATTCGGATTCCGACCCAATACGGTGCCTATCGGGTATATGTCAATGGACAGTTTATTGTCCGGCTCGGAGAAATCAGTACCACACCTGAAAAACAAGTGACTGAAAAAGCACCGCGTATTGGCTATTTTGTTCCAGACACTGAATATATTACTTTAAGCATTCAGGCTTCCAATTATACCCACTTGCATGGCGGTCTCGAACGACCAATGCAGATCGGCGTTGCAGCTACCATCAATCGCCAATTCCAGCAGCTCATGATGAGTATCGCCATGGTGTGTGGGGCGGTACTTGGGGTGGGGGTGTTTACCATTCTATTTTCGGTATTTAGGGGATCACGAGAACGTAACAGTAAAAGTATCTTTGTTTTTGGCTGGTTTATTGTCTTTTTAGCCCTGCATAACCTGTTTTCTGCACCTTATGCCTATTCGGTATTTACCAATATCAACTGGCTGTGGGGAACCCGCTTAGAGTATCTGTTTACTTTTATTGCTGCCTTCTTTTTTCTCAGCTATATGCATCTGTTTAACCGGCGCTATCTAAATCCGGTGATTTATTATATCGCAGTGGCATTACTGGTTTTTAACATTACTTTCACCCTATTTTCACCTCCTGAGATATTTGAACGTCTGGCCCTATTTAGTGCAATTTTTGCCTTGGTCATCATCGGTAATTTTATTTACGGCTTTTATCAGACCTTACGTTATAAAGAGCATTATTCGCGTTTAAATCTGATTGCGATTATTTTCCTTTGTGTCACCTTTTTGAATGATTATCTGTTGCTGATCAATGTAATTAAAACCACGCATCTGTTCTTTATCTCAACCAGTATCTATGCCTTACTAATTATGTTTCAGCAGTCCAGACATTATGCACATCAAACTTATGAGACTGAACAGCTAAACCTGAACCTGATCGCGCTCAATAATTCGCTTGATCAAAAAGTCAAAGAACGCACTCAGCAGCTGCGTGAAGTGAATGCCAAACTGGAACAGCAAATGAATATTGATGCATTGACCGGGGCTTTTAACCGGCGTGCCTTAAATCATGAAATCCAGCAGCAGTTTTTACAAACCCAACAACAGCCGCAACATACCTTGATTTTTGCCATGCTCGATGTCGATTTTTTTAAAAACTATAATGACTACTATGGTCACTTAAAAGGCGATGAAATCCTGAAAAATCTGGTCAGGATTATTCAAGCTGCTTTGCCACCATCTGGCTATCTGGCACGTTATGGTGGTGAAGAGTTTGCGATTCTGCTCACTGGAATGCCGGTGCAAACTGCCCTGAAAAATCTGGAAAATGTGTTAAACCAGATTCGGGAACAGCGTATGCAACATCTGAATCGGCCAGATGCAAAAGATTATGTTACGGTTAGTATGGGCGCGGCCTGGGTTGAACAAAACCATGGCTATGCAGATATTCATGAATTGATGAAAGCGGCAGATGTGCAGCTCTATGCCGCCAAACGGGCAGGACGTGATCAGTTAAAAATTGAAAAAGAGGTCGATTAAAAAACATATTTATACAGATAGCGCGATTCATCTTCTGACTCGGCAGAATGTGGATGAAAGCCGCAGTGCTGATAATAACTTAAGGCAGTTTGGGTAGATTGTATTTCAATCTGATGAATTTTTTTCTTTAATAAAGCGTGATGCATTTGTTGAAATAACTCGGTGCCGAACCCCAGTCTTTGGCAGTGTTGGGCCACATAATGCATCCGGATTTCTCCAGCATCACTGACCAATAAGAACCCGACGACCTTGTCATAGATGAGATAAACCCAGCAATCGTTATACAGCATATCGACAATCAGGCTGGCATGATCAAACTTTTCTAGCCAGGTTTGAATTTTGCTTTCTTCACGCTGATGATCCAGTACACAGGACTGAATGCTGTCATGAATGACCTGAATAATTTGAGGTATATCTTCGACCCTCCCTTCACGAATCATAATATTATTCATTTTCTCGAACATTTATAGGGAAGGTTTATTTGATAAAAAAGAAGAGGGTAAAAAACAGAACAATATTGTAGTTTTTTGAGAATATATTCCGTGATTTATCCATGTGAAGATCTGTTCTGTTGCTGATTTGTCCTGTTTGTTTATCTCAAGTTCTTGAATCTCATTAGGGAGTTAAAAATAAAAAATCAAAGTAAATCAATTTTTAAATAAATCGAAGTTCGAATCTGGGTAAAATGAGCAAGCAGAGAAGATAAATAGTAAAAATAAGCCTCAAGTTTGCACTGTATAAAAAATAGACGTATGCTGGGTCAAAAGGGACTATTCAAATGAATCTTGATCCTATAACCATAAAAATAAAATTAGTCACATGAGATCATCCACCATGCTGAAATTACTGCTCCTGTTATGTGTTTTATTCATGTTGAATGCTGCCTGGATCGTCGGCAGAAAGATCTATAAAGCTCAGCGCCATCTGGCGCGTCAGCGTCCAGAAAAACCGGCACAGATTTCCAGCATGACAGAGCAAGAGGTCATCGAGCAAGAGCAGCAAGTACATCTGGTGGATGCTTATGAACTGGAACTGTTTGACGATGTGGCACAGCTATTCTTTCAACGGCAGGTGCATATTGAGAATCGGGTACAGGCCGAACAGTTACAGCAAGAACTATTACAAAAAATGCCAATGCATAGTGGCACCCAGATTCGTCAGATGGATTTAGGCGAATGGTCTATTTTCTGGAATTTTTATGATCAGTCACTGGAATATTATGTCGGTCGCTATGGCGTATTCTATGCACATGTCGACCGTTTTGGAGAAGAGCACCGGCATGAAATTCGCAGGGAACTTTTGCATTCTGACTGTGCTTAGAACACAACTTTCAGTCATTTTCTACGACTGAAGATCTCAGGCTACGTACTTAAGCCATTATAATTCAGAAAAGGTATCTCATGCCTTAGCTCAGATTTTTTCTGCCTCTTGGCGGAAATAGCCCATATAATTTATCTCCTTTAAGCCATAATCTTGCGCTAGAAAAACCTCAAGACTCGCGAGTCCTATTCTTGAAATAGTCGTTTAGAATGTACGGAGTCTGGCGAGCAATGATCCGGACTAAAAAGGCAGGAGCGCTATGATCATTGATTTTCATCAAGCAAAATTACAGAAGTTTATTGCACTGGCGATGAAGATCGAAGCTGAGCCTGAACTGTATTTGCAGTTTGATTCTGTGTCTGATTTTTATAAGGCTGACTGGCTGCAGGCTTTCCCAGCTGGAACTGAATACTATGTTTCCGGTCTAGATGATGGTGCCGATGAGTTTCATGCCGTGATTTATTATGGCGAAGCGCAGCTACAGATCAGCTGTGGACAGGCACAGCTTTCAGTAAAACTATGTTGCAAACATTGACCGGGCTGCCGGAATTTCCCGATAAAAGAATAATGACATCCGCTATAAAGTTGATATAAATTGCAGAGTCATCTCTGTATCTGATTTTTATTCGCATCAGCCGAGAGTGGCATAGGCGAATATCGTAATAAAAATAAGGAAAAAATAGCATGGCACATCAGTTCACCGTGAAAGCAATTATCAATGGCGTGTCTATTGATGAATTTAAGCGTTTGGCCAATGATATTCGTTTGCATGAGGCAGTTTGCCATCGAATTCCTGCGCAAAACTTGGAAATCCTGGTTTCGGAAAAGCAGGGGCATATGTATACCCTGAAACGCGCTTATAATCTGGATGTTAATATTCCTGATATCGCAAAAAAATTACTCAAAGATGCATTCCGTTTGCAGCGTACCGATGTCAGCGATCTGAATGAAATGACTTCGACGGTACAACTCGGTGCGAACTTGCCGATCGAGGCCATCTGTCAGCGTGCAGTTACCGGAGATGAAGACCAGATCCAGTTCCAGCTAAACTGGACAGTCAAAGTCAAAGTGCCTTTGCTGGGTGGCATGCTAGAAAAGCATGCTGAAGGTGAGATTCGTAAATTTAGTGAAATTGAACTCAGCATTGTCGAAGATGAATTGCGTAAAGGTCTCACCGCTTGAAGCAATCAAATAGTGTGATTGACCTAATTTAAAAACTGGTCAGGTTAGACGCAGGATAGTGGTAGTTGATTGGGCGGTAGATCGCCATTTTCAGGGTGACTGCCACTATCCAAAAAACTTTTTTAAGTGCTGATAAAGTTTGCCGTCACATTAATACTGATGGCCAGAATGGTGGTATTGAATCCGTAAGCCAAAAGCAAATGTAAGGTATTTAGAACCCGCATAGATTGGCAAGTAATGGATACATCTGCAGTTTGCGCAGAAGTCCCGATGATATAACTAAAATATAGAAAGTCCGGATAAGTCGGTCTTGCGGTATTGGGGAAATCCAGTCCACCGTGTTGCTGTTTGTCGAGTGCCAGATAAAAGTCATGTGTATAATGAATTGCAAAAATCGTATGCATCAAGAACCAGGCTGAAATAATGGTCAGAACTGATAAGATTAAATGGCCGGTTCGAATAGTGGTGTCTTGGGGTAAATGATTAATTTCAATAATAATCGCAATAAAACACATGATCAGGGTGATGATCACTAGAAACAGAATGATCCATTTGCTGGCATCTTGTTGCATGGCGCGTTGCAGAATATGAGCATGATCAATACGCCAGAGTTTTTTTATGGTCAATAATAAATAAGCGTAAATCGCGATATTCCAGCTGATCAACAGGCAGCTTGACCAGCTCAAAGGGGTGACTGTCTGTAAAACCAGATAAAATCCAATGATGGCTGGGAAAATAATAAAGAAATACAGACGGGATTGTAGTGCCGTTTTTATAGATTGAAGAAGCTGCATCATGCCATTTATATTTGTTTTGCTGACTTCTCAAGATCCTAACACAGAACCGTTTGCAATAAAGAAGATTGCAACGGCCTGAGTAGCAGCCTTAGTTATTTCCTCTACGACATTTCATCCTAAAGGTGTCGAACTGATTCGAGTTGAGCAATTTGACTGCGCGGATCGCGCAGCAGGCGTGATCATCTCAATAAATTTTTTTCTGAACCGAGGTTTAGATCGATTGAGCAGGTTGTTAGATTGCAGTGCCATAAGCAAAGACTTCTACCATGCCACCTTGCATACCGAGTTCTGTGGTGCTGAGCCGAATGCCCATAATCTGAGTCGCACCGATTTTTTCGGCCTCGAGTTTTAATCGCACAATTGCTTCACGTCGTGCTCGTTCTACTACACTTTCATAGCTGGTCAGACGGCCACCGAGCATATTCTGCACATTGGCAATCGCATATTTAAAATAATCATGAGAAATGACCACATTGCTGCTGATCATCTGTCCGGAATATTCAGACACAGCGAAGCGGCTATTGTTCACCCGGATATATGCCAGACGTTGTTCCTGTTCATCCAGATAACGAAAATGTTTACGTTCGTTATAACGACCAAAGCCGAAACCGACACTAAACAGAATGGCAAAAATGACGATCTGGAGAATTAAACCATCCATGCTTTAATCTGCCTGTGGAAAAGGGTCGGGTAATTTTGGCATGACCGGATCAACTACTACAGCTGTACCATAGACAAAGAGTTCAGAAGCACCTTGGGCAATATTAGAGGTCGAGAATCGAATGCCGACAATCGCATTGGCCCCCATACTTCGGGCTTTTTCAATCATGCGGTTCATGGCTTCCTGACGGGATTCTTCCAGCAGTTCGGTATAGGCGGTAAGCTCACCACCAACAATATTTTTCAGGCCGGCCAGTAAGTCACGTCCGACATGTTTGCTGCGTACGGTACTGCCATACACCACATCAATTTGCTGGCGAATGGTATGTCCCGGTACAGATTCCAGATTGCTAAGTAACATGCGCATGTTTTCTAAATAAATTACTGGTCTATGACAATAGGAAAACTGCCTTGAAAATGCAATAAAAAAAGCCCACCGAAGTGAGCTTTTCCTGATCTGTCTGGAATTTACTGGGCGGGTTGTTCTGCCGCACGGCGCTGTTCAGACACAGACGGTGTATTCGGCAGGGTGTCCGTGGTGTTGACTTTCAAGCCGCCACCCAGGGTTTTGTAGACTTCAACCTGATTGTTCAGATTGGCCTGTTCAAGCAATAACAAACCTTGTTCTGCTGCATAAGACGCACGCTGTGCATCCAGTACAGTCAGATAGCTATCAATCCCGGCACGGAAACGTGCTTGCGACAAGCGATAGGTGGTATTGGTTGCTTCGACCAGGCGGCGCTGAGCTGCAAGACGATCACCAATATTCTGACGTACCGCCAAAGCATCATTCACTTCACGGAAAGCAGTCTGAATCGACTTTTCGTAATCTGACAAGGCAATTTGCTGATCGGTTTCAGAAATACGGATATTGGCCTGACGGGTACCCCAATCAAAAATTGGAATATCCAGACTCGGACCAAATGACCAGGCAAAACTACCTGATTTAAACAGGTCGCCTAAATCAGTAGAGGCATAACCTGCTGAACCGGTCAAACTAATTGTCGGGAACAGACGTGCACGTGCTGCCGCAATATTGGCACCTGCCGCAGACAGGCGGTATTCTGCTGCACGAACATCTGGACGGTTGATCAATAGATCACTTGGCAAGCCTGAACCCAATGCAGTATTTGAAGTGATGCGGGTCACGCGTTGTGCTGGTAATAAATTCGCAGGCACTTGCTGACCGACCAGCAGGTTTAACAGGTTTTGTGCCTGTGCCACCTGGGTGCGGTAATTCGCAACATCATTACGTGCTGTTTCAACCGAAATTTGCGCCTGACGCACTGGAAGCTCACTATCAATCCCGACATCAAAACGTTTCTTGTTCAGATTGAAAGATTCAAGCTGGGCTTTCAGCGTTTGTTCAGCCAAAGCCAGATTGGCATTGGCAAACGAGTAGCTGAGCCAAGCCTGAGATACCTGACCAATCAAGGCAATTTGCGTCGCATCTCGAGCACTTTGGGTCGCCAGGAAACTATCTAGCGCATTGTCACGCAAGCTGCGGACACGTCCCCAAAAATCCAGTTCATACGCAGTTACACCCAGTCCAACATTATAAGTCGTCACTGCACCGCGATTCTGCGAATTCATGGTGTCCTGGCGCAATACGCTACCACTGGCACCAATCGTCGGTAATTGGTTGTTTTCAGTAATCTGATACTGTTGCTGAGCTCGTTGAATATTGAGGGCAGCAATACGCAAATCACGGTTATTGTTTAATGCCAGATCCAGCACCTGTAACAGGCGCTGATCGGCAAAAAAGTTTTTATAACCTTGTTCTGCTACAGAAGTACCAGACGCATTGGTATAGCTGCTCGGGATATCTGCCTGCGCAACCGGCTCTGGACTGCGCATACTTTGACAGGCTGTCAAAGCAAGCGCAAGGGCAGATACCGCAATGCTACGACCTGTAATAGACCATACATTTTGCATTACGACTTATACTCCTGATTTTGTTGTTTTGGTTTGTATTTAAAGACACTTCGAATCCACACGTAGAATACCGGGATAAAGAAGATACCTAACAGGGTCGAGCTGATCACGCCGCCGAGTACACCATAACCGACTGAGTGCTGGCTACCTGCACCCGCACCTGAAGCCAGAGCAAGAGGTAATACACCAAAACCAAAGGCCAATGTGGTCATGATAATTGGACGTAAACGCATTTTTGCCGCATGCAAGGTCGCTTCAAATAACTCTTCACCTTGTTCCTGCAATTCTTTCGCAAACTCGACAATCAAGATCGCGTTTTTCGCAGAAAGACCAATTACGGCAATAATCGCCACCTGGAAGTAAATGTTATTCGACAGGTTCGGGTTTTGCAGCAGCACCATTCCACCAAAGGTGAGTAATAATGCACCCACAATACCCAATGGCACCACCAGTAGAACCGAGAACGGAATCGACCAGCTTTCATACAGGGCTGCCAGACACAGGAACACGATCAACAGTGAAAGCGCGTACAAGAATGGTGCTTGTGCGCCAGACTCACGTTCTTCCAGAGACAGACCAGTCCATTCATAGTCGAAACCTTGCAAGCCCATTTCTGGTAATTTCGCCACGATTTCTTCCATGGCCACCATTGCATCGCCCGAGCTGATACCCGGAGCAGGTGTACCCTGAATGTTCATGGACGATACGCCGTTATAACGCTCAAGACGTGGTGAACCGTAGGTCCATTCGCCTGTGGCAAACGCCGAGAATGGCACCATTTCACCGCGGTTATTACGCACATACCATTGGTCCAGATCTTCCGGCATCATCCGCGAGCCAGCTTCACCCTGAACATAGACTTTCTTGACACGACCGCGATCAATGAAGTCATTGATATACGAACCGCCCCAAGCAATACCCATGGTGCTGTTAATTTCAGCAACACTCACGCCCAATGCACCGGCTTGTGCATGATCGACAATGACACGGTACTGTGGAGTATCTTCCTGACCATTCGGACGCACACCAGCCAGACGCGAGTCTTGTGCTGCTAGACCGAGGATCGTATTACGTGCTGCCAGGAGCTGATCATGACTTTGACCACTTGCAGCTTTGAGCTGTAAGTTAAAGCCAGCCGACACACCCAGTTCAGGCATTGCAGGTAATTGCAGTGGCATGATGTAAGACGCATCTTTGACAATCATGTTCAGCGCCATACCACGTTGAATAATGGCACCGATTTGAGATTCCGGACTGTGACGCTCTGACCAGTCTTTCAGTTTAATAAATGCCAGACCTGCGTTTTGTCCCACACCCGTGAAGGAGAAACCTGCCACACTAAAGACGGATTCGACATGCTCTTTCTCGTTTTCCAAGAAATAGTTGGTCATGGTGCTGACCACTTTGTCGGTACGTTCCAAGGTTGCATTTGGCGGTAACTGAACCAGCGTCATGACCACGCCCTGGTCTTCATCCGGTAGGAACGAAGAAGGCAGTTTCTGGAACAACAGCACAATAATACCCAGTACCACGGCATACACCACACCTGAGAAAATCTTGCTGTGGGTCATGCGGTTGACGCCGCCCTGATATTTCACAGAGACCTTGTCAAAACTGCTATTAAACCAGCGGAAGAAACGCGCAAAAATACCATTACTTTCCGGCTTGTTCGGATCATGCTGTTTCAGCAGGGTCGCACACAGGGCAGGAGTAAAGGTTAAGGCAACCACCAGTGACAAGACCATCGCTGTTACCAGCGTAATCGAGAACTGGCGATAAATGACCCCGGTGGTTCCACCGAAGAAAGCCATTGGAACGAATACTGCCGACAGCACCGAGGTAATACCAATCAATGCGCCAGAAATCTGTTTCATCGATTTTTCAGTTGCAGCAACCGGATCCAGATGTTCTTCCACCATGACCCGTTCGACGTTCTCGACCACAACAATCGCGTCATCGACCAGAAGACCAATCGCCAATACCATGGCAAACATGGTCAGGGTATTAATCGAGAAGCCAAAGATGTTAATGACGGCAAAAGTACCCAATACGACGACTGGAACCGCCATGGTTGGAATGATGGTGGCACGCCAGTTCTGCAGGAACAGGAACATCACCAGGAATACTAGAATAATCGCTTCGATCAGAGTTTTAACTACACTCTTAATCGACAGTTCAATAAATGGTGTGGTGTCAAACGCCAGTTGGTCGACCATGCCTTGTGGATAGTTCGGACGTAACTGTTTTAAACGCTCTTCAACTGCTTGTGCGGTATCCAGGGCATTGGCGCCAGTCGCGAGCTTAATAGCTACACCACCAGCCGGTTTGCCATTAAATTTAGAATCGAACTGATAGTTATCTGCACCAAGTTCAACTCGTGCAACATCACCTAAGCGAACCTGTGCACCAGAAGTGGCATTTTTCAGGAAGATATTGCTGAACTGTTCCGGCGTTTGTAACAGACTTTGAGCCGTTACCGTCGCATTTAACACTTGTCCTTGAACTGCAGGCGCACCACCCAACTGACCTACCGCAACCTGTGCATTCTGGGTACGGATTGCAGTAGCAATATCACTTGGCGTTACTTGCAGGCTGGCCATCTTGGCTGGATCCAGCCAGATACGCATCGCATAAGAACCACCAAAGACCTGAACTTCACCGACCCCGGCCACACGGCTTAAAGGCTCAGCAATATTCGAGTTAACATAGTCTTTGATGTCATCTGCGGTCAGGCTGCTATCAGGCGAATAGAATGCCAAAACTTGCAGGAAGCTGGCACCCGATTTGGTCACCCGCACACCCTGACGCTGTACATCTTCAGGCAGCAGGGCAGTCGCAGACTGTAATTTGTTTTGAACCTGAACCTGTGCGATATCAGGATCGACACCCTGGTCAAAATTCAAGGAAATAGAAGAAGAACCATTACCCGCACTGTTAGACGAGATATAGCGCAAGCCATCCATACCGTTCATCTGCTGCTCGATGATCTGGGTCACTGTATTTTCAACAGTTTCAGCAGATGCACCCGGATAAGTCGCAGAAATGGTTACGGTTGGTGGCGCGATGGTTGGATATTGTGCAATCGGCATTTTGCTGATGGTTAAAATACCCGCCAGCATAATCACCAATGCAATCACCCATGCGAAAATCGGGCGATGAATAAAGAATTGAGCCATGAACCATTACTCCTTATGCATTTGCAGCAGGTTTTTGTTCAGGTTTCTCTTTAGCATCATCTGCCTTTTTCTCGCTCGTTGCAGGCTGTTGCGGTGCAGCACCTTGTGGCGCAGCAGCTTGAGGTTGATAAGGTTTTGGTACAACTTGCTGTTCAGGTTTTACTTTCGCAATACCATCTACAATCACTTTATCGCCTGGATTCAGACCTTCAGTTACAATCCAGTTGCTGCCTTGGGAACCAACGGTAGTCACTGGACGTGGCGTCACTTTATTGTCAGCACCGACCAGCATCGCCATCGCCTGACCTGTTGGGGTACGGGTCAAAGCTGCTTGCGGAATCAGGAACGCATTCGGTACTTCACCCTGTACGATTTGTGCAGTGGCAAACATACCTGGCAGAAGCAGGTGATTTTTGTTCGGGAATACCGCACGTAAAGTCACGGTACCTGTTTCCGGGTTCACGCTGGCATCAGAGAATGCAAGACGGCCTTCAACCGGGTAGATACTGCCATCTTCAAGCTTCAACTTGACTTTGGTGTTGTTCGAGCTGTTCAAGCTGCCTTGGTTAAGCTGTTGACGTAAACGTAAAAGCTCGGCACTTGACTGGTTGATATCTACATAGATTGGATCTAGACGTTGAATCGTCACCAATGGCTCTGGCTGATTTGCTGTCACCAAAGCACCCGCCGTCACAGACGAACGGTTGGTCTGGCCCGAAATCGGAGCACGTACAGTCGAATAGCCCAAGTTGATTTCTGCATTACGCAAAGTTGCGCGATTGGCATTCAAATCAGCTTCAGCCAATTTGACCTGTGCCGCGATGTCATCATATTCCTGTTTGGAAATGGCATTGGTACCGACCAGTTGACGGTAACGGCCTTCCTTCACACGCAATACGCCCAGATTGGCTTCAGCACGGGCAATCGCTGCACGGGCATTGTCTACTGTAGTGCGGTTGGTGCTTGAATCGATTTCATATAAGGCCTGACCTTCACGCACATAGCTGCCTTCCGTGAACAAGCGTTTAAGCACCACGCCACTGGCTTGTGGACGTACGTCTGAAATTTCAAATGCTGTTGTACGACCTGAGAGCTCTACAGACTGCTCTACACTTTGCGGTTGTGCAACAAGAACACCGACTTCAGTCGGTGGCATTTGTTGTTGAGCACCAGCTTGCTGGCCCTCTTTAGGATCTTTGCTACAACCAACAAGTGCAAGACTTGTTGCCAATGCGCAAGCAGTCAGGGCAGGTGCCCAAAGCTTTGCAGACATCATTATTCCACCTCTAATTAGATTTATATCTAAATTTTCTTATTTGTGAGCCGCGCAATATCTGATCCAGACCATATACCACAACGAAATCCAAATAAAACTGATACTCCAGCCGGATATGACATCTGAAGGAAAATGTACGCCCAGATAAACTCTTGAGATCCCCATCATCAGCATCCATACCACTGCACCGATCACGATGAGGGTATAACGGGAATGTTGCCGATGGATGTAAATTGCCAAACAAGCCAGACAGGCCGCATATAGACTATGGGCACTTGGAAAGGAACTTCCAAAGCTTTCAACCAGATGCAAGGATTCTGGTGGTCGGGGTCGGGCAATTGCAAATTTCAACAGCCAAGCTAGGAGAATTCCTCCGATAATTCCGATACATATAAAAATTGCGTTTGTATACTTTTTATACCACAGCAATGCAATACACCATAGTGTGGATAAAAATAATACAAATGGCATGCCACCTATTAGGGATAAGGACTGAGTAATTTGATTCCAAAACTCGGTGCGATACAGCCTCATCCATTCCACAGCCTGCAAGTCGAGCTTGCTTAAAGCGGGAATATTCAGGATGAACACACTGAAAATTAAAAATAAAATACCGACAAAAAGTAACAAGTAATGCATGCCAAAAATCCTTGTTCTTTTAACCGTTCGCAGATCGGCCAATTGTCTGAAGCAAAGTGTACTTGTCAGTACACTTTTTTTCAAGTGTGCGTATTTTATGCGAATTCCATTTTTTTTGTAAGGAATTTGTTGCTAAATATACTGTAATTATCTCAGTTTTGAGTTTTTGTCGATGTATGATTTTCGTCAATTTCAATGCTTTGCTTGGGTGGCCAGAAGAAATCACTAGGTCGAGTCAGGAAGTGAGTCATGACCAGTTTTGCCAAAGGTTTCCATTGTTCAAAACGTACCCGGCGCGCGCGTAAGGCTACAATAATTGTCAGAGTGAAACTGACAAACAAGTTGGTCAGGCCAATGAGTAACACACCCAGAAAAGACACCACGATCAAGCCGATATCGGGACCATTGATCGTAATCAGGCCCTGAATAAAGTTGGCAGAGGCAAAAGCAATATGACGAATATCCAGCGGCAGACCGAGAATAAAACCAATGGTGCCCATACTGCCGAGCATGATCCCAAAAATAAAATTACCCGCCAGTGCACCCAGATTACGTTCAATATAGTCAGCAAAACGGTAAAGACGCTCTTGCCCCATCAGCTGCGATAAACGCACATGGGCTTTCAGTCGCGGGCCGACTTTGCGATAAACGGCCATATTGTCAAAATAACCGGCCAATAATCCGGACAGGAATAAACATACTCCGGCAATCGCTGCATGTGGAATCGCCAATGAAGTAAACGGATTCAGGTCATGCAGGGTTTTGGCAGCCTTGGCATGATTCATTAAAGGTTCATGCAGCGCAAAATCCCACAGCAGGGTAATCAATGCTGCTACGGGAATTGCAATCGAAATATTCCCCAGAATGGCGACAAACTGGGTGCGGATGATATTTACAATCAGCGCAGCCAGCTCGGCAATTTGAGCCATTTTCGAGCCTTTACGCTGCTGTACGGTAGCCGCCAGTGCAGCGGCAGTCATCGCCGGTTGTTTGGTTGCCACGGTAAAATGCAGCACATGAATCAGCATAAAACCTAGTGAATAGTTCATGCTATAGCTAAAGGCCTGCATCAAAGGGGCCATGGTGAGGCGTGTCATCAGAACTTTTAAGGTGGCCATCGTTGCGATGATGGCACCAGCCCCTGCAGCCGATTTATACATGGCCAGAAAGCCTTGCTTGTCGGTACTCACATAATGTTCACCAGTCTTGCTGGCATTTTCAGTTACCTGTAAAGCTAAAAGTTCACTATTGGTAGCCAGCAGGGCCCGCACACTGCGTTCACTATAAATTGCTTCAGTAATGTCCGCCATAAACAGGCCAATGGATTGATAACGCAGATCATCGTCATCCATAACCATATTCAGCAGAATCTCAACCCGTTCCAGACACTGTTCTAGCAGTGCCAGCATATAGGTCAGGCTGACACTGACGCCAGTCCGCTTGGTAGAACGGCGAATCTTGGCCACGACATCATGACATTGTTCCAGCATCACCAGCGCTTGTGAGGCATCCGGTGGGGTAATCGAATCGACCAGGGTGACTGTGTTATAACGTTTTTTATATTCCTGAATAAACTCGTTAATCTCACGATTCTGCACCAGAAAAGGAGATTCGTATTCCATCAGTTCAGGCTGGGCATTAATAAATTCAGGGTGCAGACCAATACCACTGATCCGGTACGACAAAATGGTCAGTGCCTTGATTAGCTGGTCTTTAATCCGGGTTTTTTCAGGTTGATTGGAATGTCCCTGATTCAGGACTGCAAATAAACGTTGCCAGTCATCTTCATCAAAATAATCCAGCCAGTATTTATCAGTACGTTGATAAAAAACCTTGCGAAATAATTCCTGAAGTTGTTGATGGTCAGGAATCAGCGGCAAGACATGTGCACCAAGGCGCTGGTTTAGCTGGTTCCAGAATCCATCTAGAGACAAAATGCCGGTATCGGAAAACAGACCGGTCTGTTTATAGCGGTTAATGATCCGCAGGGTAAAGGTTTGAAGCGTGGCAACCGCATTCGGGGTGAGTAATAAAGCCCGGATAAATGCATTGAATTTCGCTTCGATCTCTTCGGTATTTCTGCTGTCTTCAGGTCTGATTCTTTCAACCAGTTCAATCAGAAGATTTTCATCCAGCACCGCCCGAGGTTGTTCAAGCTGGTGTTGCATGTTTTGAAAAAGATCTAGAAAATTAATATGCATAGGCGAGTTTAAAAGTTACTGAATTCGGTGTAGGGCCAGTTTGGCCAGATTAATCAGGGCCTGACGATATTCGGAGTCAGGTAATGCCTGTAAGGCATCAATTGCAATTTCAGTTTCTTCTGTAGCACGTTGACGGCAATAATTCAGCGCACCAGATTCATTGACAATTTGAATGACCTGTTCCAGATGTTCCGTACCGCCAGTCGCAATACTGCGACGGATGATTTCATGTTGCTCACCGGTGGTGTTTTTCAGTGCCGCAATCAATGGCAGGGTCGGTTTACCTTCCATGAGATCATCACCAATATTTTTGCCGAGCGTGTCCGCATCGGAGGTGTAATCTAAAATGTCATCAATAATCTGGAAAGCATTGCCGAAATGTCCGGCAAAGGTTTTTAAAGGCTGACGGAATTCATCTTTATCCGACAAAATGGCAGCACCTTCGGTGGCCAGTTCAAACAGGCGCGAAGTTTTGCCATGAATAATATTCAAATAAGTCGCTTCAGTGGTTTCCGGCTGATGCTGGGATTGCAGTTGCAGCACTTCACCTTCAGCAATTTCACAGGTGCCGGTCGAAAAATCTTTGAGCAACACCATGTTATTCAGGTCGACCAGCAAATCAAAAGCACGTGAAATCAGAAAGTCACCGACCAAAACCGCAGTCTGGTTATTCCAGGTGGCATTGGCCGTCGGGCGGCCGCGACGCAGACCGGATTCATCTACCACATCATCATGCACCAGTGTTGCGGTATGCAGCATTTCAATGATTGCAGCCAGTTTACGGTGCGGCTCTAAATTTTCAGCACCACACGCCTTGGCGGCCAGAAGGCACATAATCGGGCGCATACGTTTGCCACCCGCTTCCACCACGTGTTTACTGACGGCCATCACTAATGCAACTTTTGAGGTAATTCCTTCATTAATGAATGTGTCCATCGCAGCAAAGTCGTTAGCAACAGGCGCGAGAATGTCTTGCTTAAAGTCGATGGTCATGTGAAAGAAAACCTCTAGTCTGGTAAATCGCTGGGCGTAGTTTAACAATTTATAACATGAGTGAAACCTAAGAAATGCATAAACTCCACTAAAAATCAGCTTTTTATAGATCTTATGTAGATTCGATCCATATTTCGAGCCATAAAAAATCAGGAAAGCTCAGGGGAGTCGCCCTATTCATCAGGCTGAGTATATTAATCAAAATGGCCGGATTTCTGCTGTATTATTTTGTTGCTGAATATATCTTGAGTATTTGATTTGATAGAAATTATTTAATAGTTAAATAATTAGCGCATCCTGCTCATTATTATTTCAGTAAAATGGCTTGTTGTTTTTTTGAATATCCCTTAAAATCCTCGCCCTTAGATATCCCCCCAGTGGCGTACGTCTTAAGTTCGATATATTCCTTTATCGGCACGACGACACGGGCTTGTTTGGAGTACATTATGTACGCAGTAATCCAAAGCGGTGGTAAACAGCACCGTGTAGTTGAGGGTGAAACCCTTAAAGTAGAATTATTGAAAGCTGAAACTGGCGCGACTATTACGTTTGATGACGTATTGATGCTTGTTAACGGTGAAAGCATTCAAATCGGTGCTCCAGTTGTTGCTGGTGCTACTGTAACTGCTGAAGTAGTTAGCCATGGTCGTCACGACAAAATCCGCATCATCAAAATGCGTCGTCGTAAACACTACCGTAAACAACAAGGTCACCGTCAATGGTTCACTGAGTTGAAAATTACAGCTATTTCAGGCTAATTACGAGGAGTAAATAGACATGGCAACTAAAAAAGCCGGTGGTTCGACTAAGAACGGTCGTGATTCGAATCCTAAGATGTTAGGTGTTAAAGTTTACGGTGGTCAAACTGTAACTGCAGGTAACATCATCGTTCGTCAACGTGGTACTGAATTCCACGCTGGTCAAAACGTTGGTATGGGTCGTGACCATACATTATTTGCTACTGCTGATGGCGTAGTAAAATTCGAAGTGAAAGGTCAATTTGGCCGTCGCTACGTATCTGTTGACGCGTAATCCGCTGAGATAGAAAAAAGCCCACAATTTTTGTGGGTTTTTTTATGCCTGAAAATTAATGTTCAGATTAAGCGACATTCCATAATGTAAAAATTGTCCTGAAATCTTCATGATGATGAATAAAAAAACCAGTTTCGAATTAATAACAATACAAAAATTCTTATTTTCTATCATTTTAGCTTTTAATTTTCGTTTAAGATGAGCTATCAAATAAATTGCGATCAAGCAAAATATAAGGGTGAAATTATGAATATGCTTCGTAAAACCGTCTGTGCTATGGCTCTGGGTGCAGTGACTTTAGCACCGGTGATGAGTACGACCGTGTTTGCTGCACCTGTGGCAGCTTCGGAGCAACAGGCAACAGCCAGTCTGGTCAAACAGCTCAATCATGTGCGTAGCATGACTGCAAATTTCGAACAAAGCACCAAGGTGACCAATCCGAGAGCGACCCAGAAAAAAGGTCTGACTGCACAACATATGAATCAAACCTTTAAAGGGGTGATGAAAGTCGCGCGTCCGGGTAAATTCTATTGGGAAACAACCGCACCGTCGAAGCAAGTCATTGCAACCACGGGTAAAACCGTATGGATTTATGATCCGGACTTGCAGCAAGCCGTTCGTCAAAGCTTAGATGAGCAGGTTGCCAATACACCGGCCTTATTGCTGTCAGGAAACACCAGTCAGATTATGCAGTCTTACCGGGTGACTCAGCCAAATAAAGGCAAAACCTATTACACGCTGTATCCTAAAAATACCGATGGTGTGTTTGAAAGCCTGACCATTAGCTTTGGCGCGAACAAAGCACCAAGCTTGATGATCTTGCAGGATTCATTGGGACAAACCACCAATATCAAATTTAGCAATGTAAAAGTAAATAGCAGTATTCCAGCCTCTACCTTTAACTTTACCCCACCAAAAGGTACGGACATCATTGATCAATAAGCATCAATATGAACCAGATAAAAAAAGCAACCTTTCGAGGTTGCTTTTTTATTGCCGATCATCAGGATTGTTTTGGACAGACTACAAGGTTCAGCTATATCTAAACACGAGAGCATCTTAGAATAAATAAAAGTCGAGTCAATGAAATTGCAAAATTTTGGGAGCTCAGGATGAAGATTAATCTATTTAAAACTGCTGAAATTTACGCTGTTTTATTACTCACTGTAGGTATGTTGGGTTGTCAGCCTCAATCTAGCTCAGTGGCAACGCTGGCGCAAACAGATCGGGTTGTGCAGATTGAAGGCAAGACCGTTCCTGTGAAAGGGGCAGCCAAAGTGGTATGTGAAATAGAAGGTTGTGTACGCTTTGATCTACAAACGGTGGACAGCAATATTGACTGGATTAATCAATATTTTATTGAGCGCATTCAGCATACCGAACCTGTTGCATTCACCAAAGTTACCCAGAAAAATCCTAAAAAAGCCGATGAACCGCATTATCTGGATCAGCGCTTTATCAAAGCGGAATTTGTCGGTCAGCGTGCCCATCTGGCGACTTTTGCTTTAAAAAGTTCCAATCTGGCAAGGAATAAAAATGCTTCTCTGAAACATGTGGAATATATCAATTTTGATCTAAAACAGAACAAACGTTTGGCTTTGTCTCAACTGTTATTAAATGGCGGTGAGCCGAAACTGCTGAATGCGATGTATCGAACCAATACTCAATGGCTGAATACGCAGGGTATTCAACAACAGCAGTTAAAATTGAGTGATAACTATTATTTTGATACAACAGGTCTGGTGATGGTGTATCCGGCAGGCGAACTAGCTCCGGCAGCAGCAGGAATGCCTGAATTAAAAGTGTCATATGCGGATTTAAATGAAGTGATTCGCCCTGAATATTTAGCCATTTTGCAGCAGACAGCTTCCTAAATATTGTGCTAATAGGACGCAGCCGTGGTCTTGGTCACTGTATTTTTTAATGCTAAGAGCTTACACTATAGCCAGTTTTTTTCTTCTGCAAAGATTGATTATGATCGACCCGAAATTACTCAGAAATAATATTGAGGCTGTAAATGTAGCCTTGGCAAAACGTGGTGTTCAACTCAATGTTGAAGAGTGGGCATCCCTAGAAGCACGCCGTAAAGAGATTCAGTCCAAGACAGAAACACTGCAAGCTGAACGTAATGCCGGTGCCAAACAAGTCGGTCAAATTAAAAAAGCAGGTGGCGACGCATCTGAAATCATGACTCGCATGTCTGCGATTGGTGATGAAATCAAAGCGGCTGAAGCAGCACTGGCTGAACTGCAAGCTGAGCTTGAAGAAAAATTATTATCTATTCCAAACTTGCCAGATGAAGCTGTGCCTGAAGGTAAAGACGAAAGCGATAACGTGGAAATCCTGAAATGGGGTACACCGCGTGAATTTGATTTCGAAATCAAAGACCATACGGATCTGGGCGAAATGATGGGCGGTCTTGAATTTGAAACCGCGACCAAATTAACTGGTTCACGCTTCAGTGTATTGAAAGGTCCATTGGCGCGTTTACAACGTGCCATTACCCAGTTCATGCTAAATACGCATACTGATCAAAATGGTTATACCGAAGCCTATGTGCCTTATCTGGTCAATGCAGATTCATTGCGTGGGACTGGTCAGCTGCCTAAATTTGAAGAAGATCTGTTTAAGCTGCAGGGCGAAAAAGAGTTTTATCTGATTCCAACTGCTGAAGTGCCAGTGACGAATTTCGTACGTGATGAAATTATTGATGCAGACCGTCTGCCACTGAAATATGCAGCGCACACGCCATGTTTCCGTAGCGAAGCAGGTTCTTATGGTCGTGATACCCGCGGTTTGATCCGTCAGCACCAATTCGACAAAGTCGAAATGGTTCAAATTGTGAAGCCTGAAACTTCGATGCAAGTGCTTGAAGAATTGACTGGCCATGCTGAAGGCATCTTGCAGGCACTTGGACTTCCATATCGTAAAATTTTACTTTGTGGTGGTGACATGGGCTTTGGTGCGACCAAGACTTATGACTTGGAAGTTTGGGTACCAAGCCAAAATACTTACCGTGAAATTTCATCTTGTTCAAACATGGGTGATTTCCAGGCGCGTCGTATGAAAGCGCGTTACCGTGCTGATCAGAAGAAAACTGAATTTGTACATACCTTGAATGGTTCAGGTCTGGCCGTGGGTCGTACTTTACTTGCAGTGATGGAAAACTATCAGCGCGCCGATGGCTCGATTGAGATTCCGGAAGTATTACGTCCATATATGGGTGGTGCGACTTATATCGACTAATTGTCGATCTCAGCATCCCTAAATGTGCATGAAAATTGCATAGACAGTCAGATTTAAAATTTTGAGGTAGTTCGTGGATATTTTTCCAATCTCGTTAAAGTTGCAACAGCAACCTTGTCTGATTGTCGGTGGTGGACATATTGCATACCGTAAAGCACTTCTCCTACAAAAAGCAGGTGCGATCATTCATGTGATTGCGCCTGAAATTGAAGAGAGTCTGCTGCGAATCGTGCAAAATAGCCAAGGACAATATGTGCAGGCGGCTTTTCATCCTGAAGTTGCGTTACGTTCATATCGACTGGTGATTGCGGCGACTGATGATGCAGAGACCAATCGTCAAGTCTTTGAATTGTGTGAAGCGGAAAATGTCCTGGTCAATAGCGTTGATGATCCACCGCATTGCCGGTTTATGGTGCCTGCGATTATTGACCGTTCGCCATTGGTGATTTCGGTCGCATCGAATGGCACGTCGCCGGTATTATCTCGGCAGATCCGTACCCAACTGGAAACGACTATTCCGCATGGAATGGGCAAGCTGGCTGAATTTTCAGGAAAATGGCGCAGTGCGGTTAAGGCTAAAATTGTCAATCCGGATGAACGCCGTATTTTCTGGGAAGATTTATATGCCAGTTCGCTAAAAGAACAGGTGTTCAACGACAATATCGCGGAAGCAGATCGCCTGATCGAGCAAGCATTACAAGAGTGGCAAAAGCCAAAAGGTGAAGTCTACTTGGTCGGTGCGGGTCCGGGTGATCCAGAATTGTTGACCTTAAAAGCCTTACGTTTGATGCAGCAAGCCGATGTGGTGATTTACGACCGACTGGTTTCAGCGCCAATTATGGAGCTGTGCCGCCGCGATGCGGAAAAGATCTATGTGGGTAAGGCGCGTTCCAATCATGCGGTTCCGCAAGATGGGATTAATGCTTTATTGGTCAAATATGCCAGTGAAGGAAAGCGGGTTTGCCGTCTGAAAGGTGGTGATCCATTTATATTCGGGCGTGGCGGTGAAGAGATTGAAGAGCTATTCGCTGCTGGGATTACTTTCCAGGTGGTTCCAGGGATTACCGCAGCTTCAGGATGTTCAGCCTATGCCGGTATTCCATTAACCCATCGTGATTATGCGCAAAGTGTGCGTTTCCTGACCGGTCACTTAAAAGAAGGTTCGCCAGAATTGCCTTGGAGTGAGTTGGTCTATGAAAACCAGACCTTAGTGCTTTATATGGGGTTGGTGGGACTGGAGAAAATCTGTGCAGAATTAATCGCTCATGGTCAGCGAGCCGACATGCCAGTGGCCTTGGTTTCTAAAGGTACGACGCCTGAACAGAAAGTTGTAGTAGGAACGCTTGCTGATATTGCATCCAAAGTGTCCGAACATCAGATTCAAGCCCCGACTTTGACCATTATTGGTGAAGTTGTACGCTTACGTGAACAATTGCAATGGCATGAGCGAGGATAAGCAAAGCACTGCTTTGTCCGAGCGCAATACGAAGGCTGTGCCTGAAGTAAGAGGATAAGCAAAGCACTGCTTTGTCCGAGCGCAAGACGAAGGCTGTGCCTGAAGTAAGAGGATAAGCAAAGCACTGCTTTGCCCCGAGCGCAAGACGAAGGCTAGGCCTGAAGTAAGAGGATAAGCAAAGCACTGCTTTGCCCGAGCGCAAGGCGAAGGCTAGGCCTGAAGTAAGAGGATAAGCAAAGCACTGCTTTGCCCGAGCGCAAGGCGAATGTTGTGTCTGAATTAAATATATTGAGTGAGTAAGCTGTGATCCACGTTGTTTTATATGAGCCTGAAATTCCTGCAAATACAGGCAATATTATTCGTCTGTGTGCCAATACAGGAGCACAGTTACATCTGGTCAAGCCGCTGGGTTTTGAGTTGGATGACAAAAAGCTGAAACGTGCCGGTCTGGATTATCACGAATATGCCAATATGCAGATTTGGGAAAACATCGAAGACTGTCTGGCCGATTTGGCAAGCAAAGGCATTGGGCTGGATGCAATCTATCCATTGACCACCAAAGGTTCTGAAACACCGCATACTTCGGATTTAAACCGTCCTGTGGCCTTGTTAATGGGTCCGGAAACTCGTGGTCTGCCTGAACATGTTCGTATGATGTTTCCGCAAAAGCACTGGATTCGTTTACCGATGGCAGAAAACTCCCGAAGTTTGAACTTGTCGAATGCCACTGCAGTAATTGTCTACGAAGCTTGGCGTCAGCAAGGTTTTAAAACGCTTTAAGCTGAAATTTGTGATGATTCTAAAAGCTGCCTTTGGGTGGCTTTTTTATTTTGTGTAACAAATAGATAAACTGCTTTTCACTTCGTTGTATGCTTGAATTTATAACTTTATCAAATATAACAAAAGGTGCAGCTTTGAAGCCTCTAGTAAAACTTGTCATCGCATGTTGTCTTGGAACTGTTGCGGCTTCCGTGAATGCGGAAGAGGGCAGTGCTGCCACATCGGCAACAAAGGAAGTTCAGCCTATTACTCAGGCAGAAATACAGCAGGGTTTGCTCAACATGCAGAAACGTTTAGATACGCGTATCGAAAAATGGGGGCAGAGCTTGGATTCGGATGATTTTCAATGGACCTGGCGAGGGCGTAAATTAAAGCTAGCCAAGCGTGAAGAAGTCTGTGACATTTTTCAGGATGTCGTGGATGAAATGTATCAACTGGCTATCAAGAATAGAGCCCGTTTAGGTCCGGAAGAGCAAAAGTTATTGTCTAATCGGAGTCTGTTTATTGAGAAACTGGGTTATGAAAATAATCGAGTTAATACCCAGATGGGTTTTGATTGCTATCTGCGTTAGTAAAATCAAAACATGACAGACATAAAAAAGGCGCATGAAGCGCCTTTTTTATTTGAATTGAAAAGATATTATTTATCGTCAAATTCATTGTGCTGAGGAGCTGGGTGCTTGAAGCCTTTGGTTTTATAACCCAAGTACAAGATACCGCCAAATGCCCAGATCAGACCATATTTAAGCGAAGCTTCATCGACTTCTAACCACAATGCAAAGACTGAAATGAAGCCAAGTAAAGGAACCACGACAAAGTTCATGATCTCTTTGGCACTCTTGGTACGACCATCACGCAATGCATAACGTGAAATCACCGACAAGTTGACGAAACTGAATGCCGTTAAGGCACCAAAGCTGATCAATGACACCACAAAATCAAGATCCATAAAGCCAGCGGTTAAAGCCACTGCACCAGCGATCAGGATGTTGTATGAAGGTGTGTAGTTTTTCGGACTAATATGACCGAAGATCTTCTTGTTGATTACGCCATCACGACCCATCACGTACATCAGACGAGATACACCCGCATGTGCTGAAATACCAGAAGCCATGACTGTCACAATTGCGAAGTAAAGTACGACTGTTTTAAACGCCACGCCACCGACAGCTTGTAAAATATCAGGCTGTGTTGCAGCGATATCTTCAAAGTAAGTTTTTGGATCATTCGGGAAGAAGATCTGCATGAAGTAAGTACTGATGATGAAGATGATACCTGCCAATAATGCAGTCAAGAAAATCGCTTTAGGTAAGGTTTTTTCGGTATCTTTAGTTTCTTCAGCAAGAGAACTTAAGGAGTCAAAACCTGTGAATGAGAAGCACAGTAAGGTTGCACCGGTAATCAGGGCAGCAACAGAAGTAAACTCATTCCAGAATGGCTCTAAACTCCACAGTTGGTACTTTGCATCGACCAGTGTGCCGTCTGCATTTACGCCACCTTCCAGAAGTTGGTAAACCATCCAGGTGAAGTATGCAATGACGCCCAATTGTACGAATACAATCATACTGTTGAAGTTGGCAACAAATCTCGCACCACGAAGGTTAATCGCGGTCATAAAGGCGGTTAAACCAATGACCCAAACCCAATGGTTCATGTCTGGGAAAAGTGCTTCCAGATAAATCACCGCCAGGATGATATTGACCATTGGCGATAACAGGTAATCCAGCAAGGATGACCAACCCACCATGAAACCTACGTTCGGGTGGATGGATTTTTGCGCATAGGTATAGGCCGAACCCGAAGAAGGGTAGCGACGAATCATATGACCATAGCTCAAGGAGGTTAACAAAATTGCAATCAGTGCAAAAATGTAAGAGGTAGGAACGTGGAAGTTACTTTCTTCAGATACCAGACCAAATGTATCAAACAAGGTCATGGGTTGAATATAAGCTAAACCAATAATAATGATGTGCCAGAGTCCCAGCGTTTTTTGCAGTTTAGCTGCCGATTGAGTCCCAGAGATATTAGTCAACGGCGTTATCCTCTTAATCGTTGATCAAGGATCAGTCATATTTATAAGGATCGTTTGAGACGAACGATCCCCCCTACAGTTTTCTATAAAAGTCCGCCAATCTACTTGAAAAGAACGGCTTTTGCTAGCTATTTTTTTGACTTTTGTCCTGCATAAAATGTGCCATTCAAAAATAGAAATCGAATTTTTTCTTATGCAAGATAAAAGCCTGATGTTTAAAAAAACATCAGGCTGGAATTTCGGCTATATTGGCTTATTTTTCAGTAATTACCAAGCCTTTTTTAAGATAGATTTTAAATCTTCCAGGGTAGCTTCTTTCGGGTTATAAATGATGGAACCATCATTCAGGGCTTTCTCTGCCACTTCATCGAGCTGGGCTTCAGAAATCTTACCGGTTTCACGTAATGTGCGCGGTAATTTGGTGAGACTGTAAATCCGGTCACGCATGGTCAGAATCGTTGCAATAGTTTTGTCAGCACGTAGATGCGCCGGCGTTTGTGCATAAATATCGGCACCCGCCAAAGGCAGGAGCAGATCTGCGATTTTATCGCCATTGACCTCTTTGTTGTATTCCAGCACATAAGGCAGGAATAAGTTCATGCATAAACCATGCGGCAGGTGTACCACTGCACCCAATGAGTGCCCCAGTGAATGCACAATGCCAACCATCGAGTTGGAAAATGCAATTCCCGCCATGGTCGATGCCTGTGCCAGCTCCAGACGGCCTTGTGCATCGGAAGGGTTATCCAGCACATTAAATAGGTGGGTACTGATCTTTTTGACTGCGGCGGTGGCATAAGCATCCGAAATCGGATTGGCTGCCATGCAGGTATAAGCTTCGACCGCATGGGTCATAGCATCCATTGCGGTCATGGCGGTTAAATGTGGCGGCAAGGTCTGGGTCATGCGGGGATCCAGAATCGCAGCATGCGGCATCAGATAATAAGAGGCGAACGGCATTTTGACGTTCTTTTCAGTGTCCGACACGACAGCGACCATGGTCACTTCTGAACCTGTACCAGATGTGGTTGGAATCACAAAGAACGGTTTCAGCGGTTTAGGCAAGTTATGTGCACCCGAATATTTCAGCAGGTCATCACCGCCTTCCGATACCAGAATATTGGTTGCCTTAGAGGTATCAATGACTGAACCTCCGCCCACAGCAATGATCGCGTCGCAATGATTTTCGCGATACAGCTTTGCCGCACTGCGCACTGTACCCAAGCTAGAGTCGGGTGGGACGTCATCAAAAATCGCTACAATTGCAGCATCCGCTATTTCAAATGCAGCTTCAATCGGTGCCAGCAAATTGTTGGCACGGACGCCTTTGTCAGTAATGATGAGCGGACGTTTGGCCCCCAAAGTCGCAAGTTCAAACGGAATATGTTCTAACGCGGCATGACCGGCAATCACTTTGACCGGACAGAAAAATTCATAATAAGGTTTAGCCATGTTATACACTCCGTTTCAAATAGGATTGAGCGATTTTTAGATAAATACTGCTCGCTTCGCTTAGTTTTTCTTTTAGGCTCAGATTGATTGGATATTCTTTCACTGCCAGTTGTGCCACCATTTTCGGCAAAATCAGCGCTTCCATTTTATTCAGGCAGCGTACCAGACGAATGGCATTGGAAATGTCGCCATCAGCAATCATACGATCATTGGCAAAAGCTTGAGAGGTACTTTCCTGAAAAGAAAATACCAAAAAGGCATGGTGCAGATGTTTAAAGGTAATGATCAAATCAGGTGCTTTTTCCAGATTTTTGACCAGTTCCAGCTGTTTGTCCTCAGTGACCCGCGCCACAAAGGCCGGGCCATGCGGAAAGACTTTCATGGAAAGAGTAAAATTTTCTGGAAAATGGGCCACTTCCTGTTTGATTTCTTCATCCACCTGACTTGCCATGACCAGACCTCGGCCAATCACATCCATCATGAGTTTGACATAGGCAAGCTGCAAAGCGGGTTTTACGGATTTAGTCGCAATCACGTGATGATCCCTATCTCAATATTATTAGTTTAGAGTAAATACTCTAATTTATTTGGGGTTGAAATGCAAAGGCTTTATCTTTGCTCGACAGTTATTTGCTTAAAGTACCCGCTGTGGCGCAAAGTTTCAATAATTTCAGTGCACAACTGGCTAAACTGGGGTGGTTGTTCGATCAAGTCACTCATGCGTACCATTTCCAGTCCCGCATATCCACAAGGGTTAATGGTATTGAATCCGCTTAGGTCACAATCCAGATTTAGGGACAAACCATGGTAGCTTCGGCCTTTGCGAATTTTAAAACCGAGTGAGCCGATTTTGCGTTCAGCCACATAAACCCCCGGTGCATCCGGTTTGGCATAGGCATCAATGCCATATTTTTTTAGCAAATCAATCATCAGGTTTTCAGCATAAGACACCAGGGTGCGCACATTCCAGCCCAGACGATTCAAGTCAAACATGAAGTAAGCCACCAATTGACCGGGACCATGCCAGGTCACCTGACCACCACGATCGGTCTGAATCACCGGGATATTGCTCGGCATTAGAATATGTTCCGGTTTTCCTGCCTGACCTTGAGTCAGTACATCCTGATGTTGCAAAATCCACAATTGATCCGGGCTATGTTCATCACGGGTTTCCGTAAATGTTTTCATTTCCAGAAAACGATCTTCATAAGGTGTGAGGTCGTGATATTGACGAATGATCAGCTCGGGCTTTTGCAGCACATCAGTCACAGGAAGTGTCCTTGGTAATTATAAAAAACTGGTCATAATTATAATGATTTCGGCATGAAATAGGGGTGAGATCAGCAATATTTCATGGGTATCTTAGCGCTGTATAGGCATAAAAAAAACACGCCCGGAAGCGTGTCTTTTGCATTTTCGATTACAGTGCTGTTTTAATTAGCGGGCAAGCGGCCAAATCTGCATATACTGCATGAACCTGTTCCAGTTCCAAAAAGCGCAGTTGTGCGGTAATGGAATGGTATTTTCCAGTACGTGATGGCGTAATACTGACGCTATCACCTTCAAAATCTGGAAAATGTTTCAGAAAAATGTCGATGACAGCATGACGCAATTCATCGCCCGCAAGGCCAATCAGTTTAATCGGATAATCCATAGGGAAAACCCAAAGATGTTCTTGAAGTTCACGAGATGGTGTACGGTCTAACATGGTAGTCCCCCTGATTTGAAACGCCTGCAATCATGCAGGCGTTTGGGTTTGTCTTGGCTACTTAAATGGAGACTGATGATCAAATTTCAAGTCTCCAGAATAAGCATCAAATCTTAATCATTCTCAAGGAATGAACGTAAGTGTTCTGAACGCGATGGATGGCGAAGTTTACGCAGCGCTTTCGCTTCAATCTGACGAATACGTTCACGTGTTACGTCAAACTGTTTGCCCACTTCTTCCAAAGTATGGTCTGTCGGCATGTCGATACCAAAACGCATTTTCAGGACTTTGGCTTCACGTTCAGTCAGGTTTTCCAGAACTTCACGTGTCGCTTCTTTCAGGCCTTCAGACGTTGCCGCATCAATTGGTGAAGTGATGTTGCTGTCTTCAATGAAGTCACCCAGATGTGAATCTTCATCATCACCGATCGGTGTTTCCATCGAAATTGGTTCTTTGGCGATTTTCAGTACTTTACGTACTTTAACTTCGTCCATTTCCAGACGTTCGCCCAGTTCTTCAGGAGTCGGTTCACGACCCATTTCCTGTAGAAGCTGACGAGATACACGGTTGATCTTGTTGATCGTTTCAATCATGTGTACCGGAATACGAATGGTACGTGCCTGATCCGCGATCGAACGGGTAATCGCCTGACGAATCCACCAGGTCGCATAAGTCGAGAATTTATAACCACGACGGTATTCAAACTTGTCTACGGCTTTCATCAGACCGATGTTACCTTCCTGAATCAGATCCAGGAATTGCAAGCCACGGTTGGTATATTTCTTCGCAATCGAAATTACCAGACGCAAGTTCGCTTCAACCATTTCTTTCTTGGCACGACGTGCTTTGGCTTCACCGACGGCCATACGTTTGGCAATGTCTTTAATGCCTTTTACATCAAGGCCAAGCTCTTTCTCGATATCGGCAATTTTTTGCTGGAAGGCCAATACGTCTGGACGTACTTTTTCCAGATAAGCTTTCTGGTCTGCAGGTGTTTTTGCGATCTGCTCATCTAACCAGGCTGGATTCGATTCTTGGCCCGGGAAGCTGGTACGGAACTGGGTGCGATCCATACGGCCACGACGTACTGCATAACGCATCACTTCACGTTCTGCACCACGAATTTGATCATGGGTACCACGAATCATTTCAGAAATGATATCAAATAGACGCGGGGTAAATTTGAACATCATGAATACAGTTGCAAGTGCCTGCAAAGCTTCTTCAGCCTGTTTGCTGTCACGACCATGTTTTTCAATAGTTGCTTTGGTATTCAGCCACGCATTTTCCAGTTCAGTAAAACGCGCTTTAGCAATTTCAGGATCTGGACCAGAATCTGCTTCTGATTCATCATCAGAATCTGCTTCTTCTTCCTCTTCATCATCGTCCAGTTTTACATCTTTGGTCGATTTTTTCGAGTCAGTCTCATCTTCAGCCAGAACAACTTCTTCTAGAACTTCAGGAATTTCTTCATCTGATTCAGGATCTAAATAACCTGATAAAAGGTCAGCAAGACGGCGTTCGCCCGCCTCATAATCTTTGTATTCTTGCAGTACCACTTCTACCGCATTCGGCCAGTAAGCAATCGAGTGCAAAACATCACGAATACCTTCTTCGATGCGTTTTGCGATGCTGATTTCGCCTTCACGAGTCAGAAGTTCTACTGTACCCATCTCACGCATATACATACGTACAGGGTCAGTGGTACGACCTGGCTCGTTTTCTACCGAGGCAAGTACGGCTGCAGCTTCTTCTTCTGCAACTTCATCCGCCGCTTCTGCAGTATCTTCGAACATCGTATCATCAGATTCAGGCGCGCGATCATGTACCGGAATACCAACGTCATTCAGCATCTGAATGATGTCTTCAATCTGCTCGCTTTCTGTGATGGAGTCCGGCAGATGATCGTTAACCTCAGCGAAGGTTAAATAACCTTGTTCTTTGCCTCGGCTAATCAGAGCCGCTACTTGAGAAGTAGGGGAAGTCATATCGCTCATCTTTTGCTTACTCTTCGTTGAATCTGTGGCAGTAAAAAACCGTACAATGCTGCACGATTTAAGCTCGTTAAATTTAGTGAATAGCCTATATATTTCATCAGAGAACTCAGCATGAAAGCTGTCTGATAAAATATTTAAAATGAAATTCAGTAATTTAAGATGGGGGTGAATTTGTTGTTTTCAAGTTCATCCCATGCGTGTCTGTTTATGACTCAAAAAAGGAGAATCAAAAAACATAAGGACGCAGGGTGGATTATATCATGGCACACAATTGAGACAGAAAAAACCCCTAATTACAAATTAAAAATACGAAAATCCAAATAAAACTTGACTTGTTATTTTAGGCACGATAAATAGCGCTTAAATCCTTTTACATTTTTCACTCATGAGGAAGTTTTAGTGTCTTCTACAGATTTTGAACTAGATGATAACTTCGGTGAAGATGATGTTAATTTCGATGAGGCTTCTAGCAAGCTCAGTGCTAAAGAGTCGTTGGAAAAACGTCGTCTGATCGATGATCTACTGACCCAACGTCGTTTAGAGCGCGAACTCAAAGATTTTGACTATGACTTCGACGATGACGACGATTTTGATGACGAAGATTAACGAATTCGGATTTAGCATAGTCTGAATAAATGCTATGCTAAACCTTTCGGTTTTCTAAGTTTGGATGTTAGATGAGTGCTTTAGATTTAGACCTGTTGAGTGAATATCTAGATGGTGACCAAAATGAACATGGTCTAGATTTCGCGGCAACCCATGGTTTCTTATGTGCTATTGCAGTAGGCCCAAAATTCGACAAATGGTTAGACGAACTTTTTGATAGTAATCAAAAGAAAGTGCCTGCAGAAATCATCACTCAGGTGCAAGCATGGTTAGAGTCTATTCGTCAAAGCTTAGCCAATGAAGAAGGGATTACATTCCCGTTTGAAATTGAAGAAGCAGACACTGAATCAAGCCTGGGTGACTGGAGTGTGGGCTTTGTAGATGCCATGTTCCTGAACGAAGACGCTTGGTTTACTGAAGAATTTGAAGAGCAACTGGTGGATTTAACTCTGCCAATCATGGTCTTTAGTGGCATTGATGATGAAGATCCACAAATGGAAACTTTCCGTCGCAATGGTCAGTTAATGGATGAACTTGCAGAAGAAATTCCAGAAAACTTAAATGAATTGTATCTGATGTATCACACTCCAGAATAATTCATAAAAAAAGCACCGCAGGGTGCTTTTTTTAGCTTTGGCCTTTTTGCATCTTTGAGATCTACTCGACCCTATTTTCTTTCAAGCCTGTACGCTTCGCCAGACTATAGCGTGCATAAGCATTGTAGGCGATATGAAACAGTAAGGCATGTAAGGCAATACTTGCAGTCACCAGGAATGAATTTGTTCCTCTTCCTGTATAGGTGATGGTTCTATAAATCTCATCTGTCTGCGGGTTCATCCAGATGACCACTACTAAAAAGATAAACCCGAATGTCATAGCAATGATAGTAGAGCCCCAGACCAGTTTGCTTTTCTCTTGCTGAGTCGGCAAACGAAGTTCTTTCTTAACAAAGTATCGGGCACTGAGAAAGGCAGAAGCAATCAGGGCAGGAATCAGCAGAATGGCGCCCAGATTGAATACATAGATGAGTATGCCTACCAATAGAACCAAGGTCAGATAAACGGTGGCAAAATATTTTAGATAATGCGACATCGTTTTAATCTCCTTAAGGCATCTTCCCTCAGGATGGACGATTTTTACGCTGCTGTCTACGGTAGAAAATCCAGATAATAATTACCACAACAATGGCAATAATCACATAACTGACTTTACTGAAAATTTGCTGCATCAAATGCTGGTTTTCGCCAAAATAAAATCCGACACACGCCAAAAATGTGGTCCAGATGATGGTTCCAAGTGCGCTATAAAACATAAATTTCCAGAAGGGCATATGACTCATGCCAGCAGGAATGCTGATCAGCGAGCGAACCGCAGGAATCATGCGGCCAAAGAACACAATCCGGTGACCATAATGCTCAAACCAACTCAATGATTTTTTTACATCTTCTGATTTAATAAATAAATATTTGCCATAACGATCGACAAATTTAAAAATAGAATCACGGTTAAATTTATAGCCAATCCAGTACAGCAAGGCGGCTGCCAGCAGGGAGCCGATACAGCCGGACATGATTACCCCGACGAGTATTAACTCGCCCTGAGAGGCTGAATAGCCCGCGGAAGGCATAATAATTTCGGAAGGGATTGGCGGGAAGACATTATCCAGGAACATGAGCAGAGCAATGCCCCAGTAGCCCAGTTGCTCCATAACGGAAATAATCCATTCGGTCAGATTCATATGATTGGCAAAATAAAAAATACTGCCTGTATCCTAAGCAGTATTTTTTGTGCGGTAAAGTCTTGGAATATAAATGATCAGGCAGAATTAGCTATGCGTCAGGGTATAAATATAAACTTTACGTAAGAAATAGGCCAAGCAAATCGGCAAAATACTTAGCAGGATAAAATGCATGATGCTGGTATTGATATGGTAACCAATGAAAAGCGCCAAGATCGCGCCAATAACGGTTCCCAAGATAACGACGAACAGATGTGATTGCTGTTCAAGCTCTTCAGAAATTTGATGAAGCCGTTGCAACTTTATATTTTCTTTTGGTTGAAATTGAACCAGATTGTCTGAATCTCGAGTAAGTGAGCCTGCCATTTTATATTCCTTTTCACTTAAAAATTTCATTTAATAATGAAAGACTTAGCTTGTAAATCACCGTATCATTAGACTAACAATCTTGTTTGGAAAGAAATGAGGTTCTTGGTAAGGAATTGGTAAGAGTTTTATTGCTGTTGTGATTTTTATGTAAACAAAAAACCCTCCGAAGAGGGTTTTTATATATTTCATTACAAAAGGCCAAATTAGAGGCGTTTGCGTTTTGCTGCTAAAATTTGTGATTGACGCATACGGAAACCTTCTTTTTGTTTCTCCGAGGTTTTGTCAATACAGTACACACAAGAGACACCATGTTCATAACTTGGGAGGGTAACTTCTTCTGGAAGTAAAGGCCAGCCACACGCATGACACTTGGTATTTTGGCCTTCTTCAACACCGTGCGTTACGGCAGTACGACCATCAAACACGAAGCATTCACCTTCCCACATGCTTTCTTCAGCCGGGGTTTCTTCCAGGTATTTTAGAATGCCGCCTTTCAGGTGATACACTTCGGTAAAACCTTCTTGTAGAAGAAGTGAAGTGGATTTTTCACAACGAATACCGCCAGTACAGAACATGGCAATTTTCTTGTCTTTGTGCTGTTCCAGATTATTTTTCACGTATTCAGGGAATTCGCGGAAGCTTTCAGTTTTCGGATCAATCGCGCCTTTGAACGTACCTGCTTTGTATTCGTAATCGTTACGGGTATCAACCAGAATCACGTCATCACGTGCAATCAGTTCGTTCCATTCTTTTGGATCAAGATAGTGACCGACTAAATCACGCGGTTTCACTTCCACGCCTAAAGTCACGATTTCTTTTTTTAATTTAATTTTCATTTTACGGAATGGTTTTTCAGAACTGTCAGATTCTTTGTATTCCATTTCGTTAAAACCTTCATTCAGAAGGAACTGGTGCATTTGATCAATCGATGCACGGTCGCCTGCAACCGTACCGTTAATGCCTTCACCTGCCACAATTAGAGTACCGCAAAGGTTGATGGATTTTACCAGGTCCAGAAGACGTTGCTGAAGATCGGCAGGATCTTGAACTTCTTTGAATTGATAAAGTGCGGCAACAACCCAACCAGTCGTCGCTTGCTGTTCTACAGGTGCAAGCTGTTCTACAGTAGCGTTCATGGAATACTCCAACGTAGCATGATAATTTGAAAGGCGCATATTTTAGCTTGATTCGAGTGAATAAGCGAGTAAAACGCAAGTCTTTTAACAGGCTTCAATTCATGGGAGAGAGCGTGTATAGTCATGCCCGGCCCAGGATTTTGTGCAGTGATGCAGATACTGAAAGTTGCAGTATCTTTGGAGTGTGTTTTGAGTTCAGATCGTCGTATTGCGTCTTTAACCCCATGTGCAGGGCGTTGCTCGACCGTATTTGGTGATGCGGTATGTCGTGGTTGTCGCCGTTTTAATCATGAAGTGATTCACTGGAATACGTATAGTGCTGAGCAGCATCGAGCTGTGTGGCAGCGACTAGATGCACAGCTGGATCAGATTCTGGTGCCATTGTTACCGCATGCCGATCTTGTCAAAGTGCAGGCCTTTGTGCTGTCGAAACGGGTGCGCTTGCGTGATGATGCTTCCAAAGGGCGCAAGCTGTATCATGCTTTAAAGCTGTGTGAAAAAAATCGGCATTTTACCGACGATAGTGGTTTAGGCATCCATTATAAGCAGGTGCGTCCGCTCTGGGACGAGTTTGAGCGCCGGATCTTGGCCTTGGCCACCGCTAGCTATGATCTGGCTTTTCTGCGGGCAGATGGCATCAGTCAGCATCTGATTCATATACAAGAGGAGGATTAAGTCCTCTTTTTTATACACAAAAACAACAATAGCTGAGGGAATAGCATGAATATTAGTGAATATTTCTTATATTGTCTGGCTGTTGTGGTGATGATCGCTACACCTGGCCCAGTGATGTTGCTGGTGGCCAGTGCCGGTTTAAAAGGTGGTTATGCGGCGGCTTTAAGAACCATTTTTGGTACCAATTTCGCCTCTCTGGTGTTAATTGCCTTATCGGTATTGAGTCTAAAAGGTTTGTTGGTCATTAATGCGCAATGGCTGGATGCGATCAAGCTGCTGGGCTGTTTATATATTGGCTATCTGGGCTGGCAGATTTTCCGTGAAGTTATTTTTAAGCAGCAGGAGCAAGCTCAGGAGAATCTAGTTCCTGTGCATGGTGGTTTTCGACAAGGTTTTTTGGTTGGTATTTCTAATCCGAAGGACATTATTTTCTTTGCGGCTTTTTTCCCGCAGTTTATCGGGATTACTCCTGATCTTGATTTAAGTTTAATCATTTTGACTTTGAGCTGGATCATCCTGGATTTTTTGACTTTGTCTGTGGTGTATTTAGGTTTTAACCGCTTATCCCATTCTCGGCTCTATCCACATTTGCTGGCATTGTGCGGCATGATTTTGTTTATCATTGCCATTTATGGGATTTATCAAATCCTGATTTAAAAATGTACAGCGTACTTGGACTGTTCCTGCCTAGCATATCCTGCAAAAATCATGCTAAGGTGAAATCAAATAAAAATTGAACAGATTAGCATGTCCAGAACAGTACCATCGCCAGATCGTCCATTTTCCCCGCTGTTATTTATTCAACCTGCTGTGATTCAAATTCTTCAAATCATTGGGCTGGCGCTGATCGCTGTCAGTATCGTGTATCTGCTGGCAGCAAACTGGTGGATGTTGCCCAAATTTGTCCAGCTGTTTATTCCTCAAATTTTATTGCTGGGTTCAGCATTGCTGAGTGTGCGTTTCACTGCGCGGGAAAAGTTAAGACAAAGTCTGGATACTGTATCGGGTCTAATGCTGGGCTTAAGTCTGGCCGTGATTGGACAGATTTATCAGACTGGTGCTGACAGTTATCAGTTATTTCTGCTTTGGGCTTTGCTGTTGCTGCCTTGGCTGTATCGGCCGAATATTGGGATCTTTGCATTATTTTGTGTGGTCAGCCAGTTAGCACTCTATTTTTATTTTAAACAAAGCTTTTGGCTGGTGCGTGCTGAAACTCTTTATCTGCTCAGTCTGAATCTTTTGACTGGGCTAAGTATGATCTATGCCTTACGTTATTATCCGGTTTTGCGCTATCTGTTTATCGCCGTCGTGGTGCTCATTTCGGTAGTGAGTATGTTCCGGTTTGTCGACTCGGATTCGATCTGGTATTTGGCTTCGGTGCTGGTTCTGCCTATTTTATTCAGTGCTTATTTCTATACCCGAAAGCAACAGCTTGAAACCAGCTTACTGGTTGCTGGCCTGGCACTGAGTTTTAGTATTCTGATTTTTGATCTCACTGAGCAATATTTACAGGATTCTGCCGCCGGCTTATTGGTATTGGCTTTGTTGATATTCAGTTGGTTTGCAGCTATTACAGGTTTGCTGATCAAGCTGTTGCCCAAGAGCCGATTTTCGGTCATTCCATTGGCTCTGGGCGCATGGATTGCTGGTGTGATCTTGGCCATGCTGTTGCTGACCTATTGGGGAAATTTTTCGATTCTGATGGGAGTCATTTTTATCGCAGTCGCCTGGTGGTTGATTCGTAGCAAGCCCTCAGTTTTTCTGCGGCAATTGGCTTATTGTTTGTGGGTGTGCGGTCAGGCCGCGGTATTGATTCATACCCAATTACTCACAGAGAGCCTATTACTGATTTGGCTGATACAAGTCGGCATTACGCTGCTGACTATCATGAGTCGTATGCATTGGCTGGTGGTGCTGTTGCAGTTGTTACTTGCACATATACTGGGAATTGCAGTTCTGGTCGACCAACATGCATTTTTTCAGGATCAGCGCCTGCTGACGTGGATCATGCTGCTGAATTACAGCATTCTGACAGGAGCTTTGCTTACTGCGAGATACTGGCTCGCTTCAGCTTATGCCAAAAGCATGAATTTATGGATGATTAGTATTTTGGTGGTGACGGCTATTTTTCAATGTTTACTGCAATTTGGTGTGGCTCAGCAATTGCAGCCACGCGGTATAGATGAAGCCATTATTTTCTATATTTTGCCAGCTTTCTGGCTATTGAGTTTTGTCGGGATTCATCTCAAGCAATTTTCACGAATTCAACTCTGGCTCATTCCTGCTGCGGGAATTCTGCTGATTGCATTGGGTTACTTTGAAATTTTTATCATTTTAGTGTTTATGGCTTGGGCCATGGTGAATCAACAACGATTGATGCAAGCCTTGACCATTTTGCTACTGATCTTCTGGTTATGGCTGCTGTATTACAATCTGGGACTAAGTTTTTTATTTAAAAGTGTCAGTATTTTTGCCTCAGGTGTGCTGGTGTTGCTTTTGGCTTATGTGTTGAGTTCACCGAAGTTCCAGCTGAAAGCAGGAGTGGTCTCATGATGAAAAAGTTTATGGCACTGCATCTTAGTATTTTTAGTATTGCTTTATTCGTAGGTTTAATTGTCCAGCATGAATGGCATCTGGCCAAAAGCGACAGTATCTTTGTCGAGTTGGCACCAGTCGATCCGCGTTCGATCCTGCAAGGGGATTATATGGTACTGAACTATGATCTGCATTTTAGCGCAGTGGCAGCGGGGAATGGTTCCGAACAGCCTGTTTCTGACATAAAGATTGAAGATTTTAAAAATCAATCACATGTAATGAGTTATGTGCAGCTGGATCAGCAGCGCAGAGTTATTAAAACCAGTTTTGATCGAAGTGCACTCAATCAATCGGAACGTTCAGCCCGATTAATGCTGAAAAACCCACGCAATACTTTTGAGGCTTTGTATCCTGCTGCCAACAGTTTCATGTTCGCCGAGGGGCTGGAGCCGTGTTATCGTAACGCCAAATTTGTAGAGCTGAAAGTGAAGGAAAATGGTGAGGCCTTGTTATTTGATTTGCTGGATCAACAATTGAAACCTTTAAACTGTGAAAGCTCTAAAAGCTGGCGAGAGGGCAGTTAAATAGGTCAATATTCGGGTATTAAAAAAGCCCGCGATGTGCGAGCTTTTCGGTATCTGGTCTGATCAGCTTATGCGACTTGTACCGGAATACAGTTGGCAGTGTGGCTGACTGTATTGTTTGGGTTAGCATAAACCAAGCGAGGCTGATGGGCATTCGCTTCAGCTTCAGTGAAATCGCCAAAGGTTGCAATAATCACGATATCGCCTACATCGGCCTGATGCGCAGCGCCACCATTGACTGAGATGATGCCTGAATTGTCTTCGCCACGAATTGCATAAGTTGCAAAACGTTTACCATTGGTCACGTTCCACACATGAATTTCTTCGTATTCACGAATGCCAGCCAAATCCATCAAAACGCCATCAATTGCACATGAACCTTCATAGTGTAGTTCTGCATGTGTAACGTGAGCGCGGTGAATTTTGCATTTTAATAAACGAGATAGCATGGCTAGCGTCCCCTGAGTTGACCTAAGAGTTTGATCATTTGGTTAAATCAATCTTGCTTGCTGTATGGTGAACAATCGAGCAAACGCATTTTGCGCTTAAATAAACTTTCTGGCAAGCGGAATTGTCCAGCAATTTTTGAATGTTTAGTTCGGCTTATATGCGTTGATTTGATTCATGGCTTGCTGTACTTCACCGTTCACCAGCATTTTTGTGCGGGCGAGGGCATGGGAAATCGCATCATCCATTAAGTTCTGTTCGCTGCTAGGTGCTTTACTGAGCACATGACCGGAAACACGGTCTTTGGCACCAGGATGACCAATTCCAATACGCAGGCGATGGAAGTTTGAACCAATATGCGGAACGATATCGCGTAGACCATTATGACCACCGTGACCACCGCCAGTTTTCAGGCGAATGACACCAGGATTCATGTCTAGTTCATCATGGGCAATCAGGATCGATTCAGGTGCGATATTGTAGAATTTGGCGAAAGGAACAACACTTTTACCGGAAAGGTTCATAAAGGTTGTCGGTAGAAGAAGACGGACGTCTTGACCTTCGATATTGCCACGACCGCTAAATCCATTGAATTTTGGGTCTTTTTTGAGGGTAATGCCATATTGGTCTGCGAGGCGTTCTACAAACCAGAAGCCTGCATTATGGCGGGTTTGGGCATACTCAGAACCTGGGTTACCCAAACCAACAATCAGTGAAATATTTGACACTAATTACACCATTAACACTTATGCGCGTTTGAAGTCAGCGTGCATTGGTGTGTTTTTAGCTGGGTGACGTTGTAACGCTTGGATTTTCACGCTTTCAACTTTACCGTCTACATCAATTTCGATAACTTCTTCAAAGAATGAATTGTTTTCTAAGAATTTAACAAGCTGACGAAGCTCAACAGTAATTGCTACAGGAGCAGCTTCACCACCGTAGATGATTGCAGGAACTTTAGCTTGAAGACGAAGGCGGCGGCTCGCACCTTTCCCTTGAACTGCTTCTTCACGTGCTGCTGCGTTTAATACGAAGTTTGCCATGATAGACATCCTATTTAAGTTAAATGAACCAGACTTGCGACCAGTCTGGTGAGTAAAAGCCCTACCAAATGGCAGGGCTTTGGAAATTCAGCGCTCTATTATAGATAAGAATCGAACATTGCGCTAATAGATTCTTCGTTGTTAATACGACGAATCGTTTCGGCAACCATGCTGGCTACTGAAACCTGGCGAATCTTGCCCAGAGCTAAAGCTTCATCAGAAAGAGGAATGGTATCAGTCACAACCAGTTCATCAATCACAGAATTCTTTAAGTTTTCAAGTGCTTTACCAGAAAGTACTGGATGCGTTGCATACGCAACAACCTTGCGAGCACCGAAAGTTTTCAATGCATCAGCAGCTTTGCATAACGTACCAGCAGTATCTACCATGTCATCAACGATGACACAATCACGATCTTTTACATCGCCAATCAAATGCATCACTTGTGATTCATTCGCTTTTTGACGACGCTTATCGATGATTGCAAGATCGATATCGCCCATTTGTTTTGCAACAGCACGTGCACGCACGACACCGCCAACGTCAGGTGAAACCACCATCAGGTTATGATGCGATTGTTGACGCAAGTCAGCAAGTAGCGCTGGTGTACCGTAGATGTTGTCTACAGGAATATCAAAGAAACCTTGAATCTGGTCAGCGTGCAAGTCGATCATTACAACACGGTCAACGCCTACAGTAGTGAGCATGTCTGCTACAACTTTTGCAGTAATTGGAACACGTGCTGAACGTGGACGACGGTCTTGACGAGCATAACCAAAATAAGGAATCACGGCAGTAATACGACCCGCACTTGCACGACGCAAAGCATCAGCCATCACCAAGATTTCCATCAGGTTATCATTAGTTGGGGCACAAGTAGGTTGTACGATAAATACGTCTTTACCACGAACGTTTTCAGTAATCTCGACAGCAATTTCACCGTCAGAGAACTGACCTACAGAGGCAGCGCCTAGAGGAATATGTAAGTGACTTACGACTTTTTGAGCGAATTGTGGATGCGCAGATCCACTAAAAACGACAAGATTGGGCATGAAGCACCCTTGGCGGTTGGGATATATGGGAATAGATGGCAGGGGTAGCTGGATTCGAACCAACGGATGCCGAGATCAAAACCCGGTGCCTTACCACTTGGCGATACCCCTAATGCGGCAGAACTTTAATATTTTTGCGGTAAAGTGTCAAGGTAAATTAACAGTCTTACAGCAAATGAGTGTTCTGTCTTTTTTCGAGAAAATGGCAGGGGCGGCTGGATTCGAACCAACGGATGCCGAGATCAAAACCCGGTGCCTTACCACTTGGCGACGCCCCTAATTTGATGACTGTAAGATGGCAGGGGTAGCTGGATTCGAACCAACGGATGCCGAGATCAAAACCCGGTGCCTTACCACTTGGCGATACCCCTAATACAGTACATCTACAGGTGAAAAATGGCAGGGGTAGCTGGATTCGAACCAACGGATGCCGAGATCAAAACCCGGTGCCTTACCACTTGGCGATACCCCTATCTACACTTTAAACTGAACTAAAGGTGATTCTTGTAAACTGTTGACCAGGTAAGCTTTACATGGTGCATTTGCAAGAATATCTTCGATATTCAGATTTTCAGTGACTTCAATAAACACACAAGCACCTGTACCTGTAAGCTTTGCTTTTCCGAACTGGTCGAGATATTGCATTGCTTCATCGACTTCGAGATATAAGCTTCTTGCCAGTGGCTCAAAGTTATTTCCAAAATCAGATGGCGTTTCCTGATAGGCGCAAAATTTAGTGCTCTTCGTCTCTCTTGTCAATGCTTTTTGCGAAAAAAGCAGTTGAGTGCTGATAAAACAATCAGGTTTTAACACAATGAATTTTTTTTGATCTAAGTCTATGAATGTTAAGTGTTCACCAATGCCTTCAGCCCAGGCATTTTTACCATGCACAAATATCGGCACATCTGCACCCAGTTTAACCCCGAGATCTGCCAGTTGCTCAACATTTAAACCGCACTGCCAGAGCTGGTTTATCACAATCAGGGTCGTCGCGGCATTGGAAGAGCCACCGCCAAGACCTGCACCCATCGGGATATTTTTTTCCAGACGAATTTTTAGTCCGCACGGCGTTTGGGCATAAGGCTTCAACAACTGTATCGCCCGATAGATTAGATTCTGTTGCAGATCGACGGAGGCCAGACCTTCAATCTGAACCGCATCATCGGCGCTTGGTTCAAACTCCAGCCAGTCATACAGGTCAATCAGCTGAAAAATACTTTGCAGCTCATGATAGCCATTTTCACGGCGACCGGTGATATGTAAAAACAAATTCAGTTTAGCAGGCGAAGGAACACGAATTATCATGGGCTGGAATCAGGTCAATTAACGGTTTTCAATGATCATTGTAATACGGTTTTCCACGCCATTTCCAAGTGACTGCTTTAAAATCAAGCGGTTTGGCATTTTGGCCTGCGCATTATAATTGAGATCGACCGTCCAGCCCTGTTCGATAATCTGGCTGATTCGCTGCGCATCGTCTTTTTGTAATTTGGCAGCCGTGGTGGCAGGGCTGGCTTGTACCCAATCGACTAAATAACTGATCGGCGCTTGCCAGCCTGTTGCGCGTTGCAGTAATTCCTCGGCACTGGCTGCCTGAATCACACCGGTTTTTGCGCTGTTTAAAGTCACTTGTCCCGGTGTGCCAGAAATCTGGGTTTTACCGACGCCTAAGATACCGCTGAGTTCAATATCGAATTCTTCCTGCTGTTGTACCCAAGTAAAGAATGCGCTGCCAGTCTGTTGAGGGGTGCGAACGCCAATTTTACCTTGCAGCTGAAATTGATTCTCTGCCTGTACAGACGGGGTGGCAGGCGCTTGTGGCTTGATCATCTGCTGACATCCAGTTAAAAATAAAGCAGTGGCTGCAAAGGCACAGCAGCCCAATTGGCTCAAATTGCGCATAAATTAATTAACTCGTTTTGGTTTGTGGTGCTAACAATAGCGAATTAAGTTGTTTCAATTCTGGGTCATTTGGATGGTTTTGTTGTAATTGTTGTAACACTTGGTGGAAGTGTTGTAGATCACCTTTCATGTACAAGGAACGGGCATAACGTACCCCAATCTTCACATTCGGATTCAATTGATAGGCTTTGTATAATACGTCCGCAGCCGTGGCAAAGTCATTCTGTAAATAACAGATATAACCATAGGTATCCAGAATGGATGCCTGTTCCGGTGCATATTCCAGTGCCTGTTCAACATAATGGCGTGCTTCTTCCAGACGGCGATTCTGCATTGCCAGGGTATAGGCATAGGCATTCAGATAGGTTGGACTGTTTGGTTCAATTTTGAGTAAAGTGCTGAGTAATTCATCCAGCTTATTACGATCCTGATGCGGATCCAGCAACAGGACTTGTGCATAGACCAGTTCTGGATCATCTGGCAGGTTTTTGCTGGCTTCTTCCAGCAGGCGAATAGCGGCTTTTTTATTCTGCATACGCGTCAAGATATCCGCCTGAGCCAGATACAAAAAGCTGGCATGTTGTGGATAATTGACCCGTTCCTGAGTCAGGAAACGCAGTGCATCATGCAGTTTATCCTGCTGGGCAAAAATCGAAATCATGTTACGGCGCGAGACCGTGTACAGACTGCCATCGACCAGACGATAATAGGCTTTCGCCGTTTCATAATGCTGTTTGCGTTCTGCATTGACCGCCAGATAATAATAGGCTTCGTTCTGATATTGTGCAGAATAACGCAGTTCGACCAGATATTTTTCGGCTTTCTCGTATTCTTCCAAGTCAATACTGGTCAGTCCGGCAATAAACAGGGCTTCTTCGGCAGTCGGCCATTTTTTTAGAATGTCTTGCAGTTTTTTCAGCGCCAAAGTCGCTTCGTTCAGCTTGACCAGATATTTGACTTCCGCCAGACGTACATCCAGATTATTGCGGTGTTTACGGCTGGATTTTTCATACCATTGCAGTGTCGCCTGAGTATCGCCGAGTGCATTGAGCAGATTGGCTTTCATCAAAATATAGCCGGTCGCATTCGGACGTTTTTTTAAGGCGCGGTTAACTGTATTTAGAGCCTGTTCGAGCTGACCATTTTGTGCTTCCAGACCGGCTACCAGCACCAGAATAGACGGATTGTCCTTGGCTTTGGTAGTGCTTAAAGCCTGAATCAGATAAGTACGATCCTCGGTGCCTTCCGGTGAAATTCCGGCAAGAATTTCTTCCAGATCGGCACTGTCATCAATTTGCAGGATTTTTTCTAAGGTCTCAGCAGCCAGCTCATATTCATGCGCTTTAAGGGCAATATGTGATAAATAAAATAAAGCAGGGACGTCTTGTGGCTCTTGTACCACCCAGTGCGTGGAGATATCTAGTGCTGCCTGCAGGTCATCATGTTCCAGCGCGACATTCAGTGCACGCTGCTTGACTGAAGTGGAATTGCTCTTGATTGCCAGCACCGTATAGTTGTGCAAAGCAGTCGGAATGTCATGTGCAGCGATGGCAAACTCAGCCATCATACTTTGTTTTATCGCATCATAATTTTGATTTGCATGGTAAACTGCTTCCGCTGCATAGAGATGTGCAGTCGAAGCCATGCTACCCACCAGTAGGAATGTGGTAGAATATTGCTTAATTGTAGGGCCGTTGATACGGCTAATTGTTTGACGCAATTTTTTATTGATCCAAGTAATGCTTTTTATGACACCGATGTTGCACAATAGCATAAATTTAGTGAAATGATGACCTGATATGTCTTTCTTTGCATTGGGTGTCAACCATCAAACTGCCTCTGTAGAACTGCGCGAACAAGTGGCGTTTAACCCTGAAAAGTTAAGTGCCATTCTTGCCGAGCAAAGCCAACACCCTGAACTGAACGACATGGTGGTGGTGTCTACATGTAACCGGACCGAAGTTTACGCCATGTCTGACAATGCTGACATGGTGCTGAACTGGCTCGCCCAGAAAAATGGGGTGGATGTCAAACAACTGCAACATCATGTCTATCGTTATGAAAATGCTCAAGCGGTGACGCATCTGATGCGTGTTGCCAGTGGTCTGGATTCACTGATGCTAGGTGAACCACAAATTCTGGGGCAGGTCAAAACCGCACTTTCTCTGGCCAAAGACTCTCATACCGTTTCGCAAAACCTGAACCGCATTTTTGAATATGCTTTTTATGCCGCTAAACGTGTGCGTTCGGAAACGGCTGTCGGTAGTCATGCGGTCTCGATGGGCTATGCGGTAGCACAACTTGCCTTGCAAGTGTTTAGTCACCCGGACAAGCTGACCATTATGGTGGTGGCAGCTGGAGAGATGAACAGTCTGGTGGCCAAACACCTCGCAGAGATGGGGGTGGGCAAGATTATTATCTGTAACCGTACCCGCGAGCGTGCGGATATTCTGGCACAGGAAATTGCACATCGAGTTGAAGTCGAAATTATAGATTTTGATCAGCTTGCAGAAAATCTGCATCGTGCCGATGTCATTTCCAGTTGTACCGGCAGTTTGCATCAGGTGATTCACTATCCTGATATCAAGGCAGCATTAAAGAAACGCCGTTACCAGCAGATGCTGCTGGTCGATCTGGCAGTGCCACGCGATATTGATGCCAAAGTAGAAAGCCTGGACGGGGTTTATCTGTATGGGGTCGATGACCTGCAAAGCGTGATTGAGGAAAATCTGGCACAGCGCCGTCAAGCGGCTGTTGAGGCTGAGATCATGGTCAATCAGCTGGCTACAGAACTGATGACCCAGCAAAAGGTCAAACAGGCCGGGGCGACCATTCATGCCTATCGTGACCACGGGGAAACATTACGTCAGGAAGAATTGTCACTGGCAATGCAGCGTATTGCCAAGGGCGAAAAGGCGGAAACGGTACTGGCCGAGTTTTCACATCGTTTAACCCAAAAACTGTTGCATCCAACTTCTATTGTGCTGCGTGAGGCGGCCAAAGCGGAAGATCCTACCTATTTTGAGCTGTTACAGGAAGAACTGGGCAATGTAGTCGCGAAGCGTCGTAAATCCAGGCATTCGTTTTAATCAGCATGATGAGAAGCTTGGTTCTGTGCTGATTGGTACTTCAAGATAAAAACCCAGCCTGATTATTTGAGAAAATTATAAATAATAATGTGAGCTAGCACCGACTTACTTTGATTCAAAAGAATCAATAATTTGAAAAATCAGTCTTCTAACAGGGTCATCGAGCGTTTGCGATCAATCTCATAAATCTGCATTTTCAGGTTTTTCATTTCAGCAATGCTGCTAAATTTCTTGGACTTAATCTTGTTTTTTAAACACTGATATTGCAGTTTGGTTGAAAAATCAGCCGCGAGCTTATCGGCCTGTTCCGGCGATGAGGTGTAATCGCTGACATTGGCATGCTGCAAAATATTCTGCAGTTCATGATGATGGGCTGCGCAGGCACCGAGCACATAATAGATCGACAGTTCAGGAACATCCGGCAAGTCATCAAAAATCACATTCAGAATATTCAAAATCTTAAACAGCAACTGATCTTCCGCTACTAGCGCGCGCAGCGGTTCAAAATGAATATACAGATAAGGATGATTCATCAAGATCGCAATCACATATTCTTCAGCATCAATTTTGGTGCTAAAGCTTAAGGAGGCATCTGTATTGACCTTAGGTTGCCATTTACGGTTAAAGCCCAGTTTTTCACGGAAAAATTGCTGCAGCAGATAACGGAAGGAACCGTGTTTGGGCAGTAACTCGGTCAGATTTTTTAGTTCACCCATAACCTGACTCTTGCCTTCTGGGGTGGTGATATCCTGATTTTGGGTCAGATGGGCAAACACGAAGTCCGACATCAACGGTGCCTGATCCAGCAAGCGTCTGAAGTTTTCTATCCCTTCACGGCGGATCAATGAATCTGGGTCATGGTCAGCGGGCAAAACAAAGAACTTCAGCTCTCGGCCATCATTCAGCAGGGGCAGGGCAATGTCCAAGGTACGGCGCGCTGCTTTTTGACCGGCAGCATCCCCATCAAAGGCAATGGTCAGCCGGTTGCTCTGCTTGAACAGAATATTCAGGTGGTCGGTATTACTCGCTGTGCCTAAAGTCGCCACTGCGCCATGAATGCCATATTGCTGAAGCGCAATCACATCCATATAGCCTTCGACCATCAGCCATTCTTGGGCTTTCTGTTTGCGGCCCTCATAGAGGCCGTACAGCAACTGGTTTTTATGGAAGACTTCAGAATCTGGCGAGTTGATGTATTTCGGCTTGATCTCGTCATTCAGGGCACGGCCGCCAAAGCCGACCACACGGCCCTTGGTATCACGGATCGGGAAAATGACTCGTTCACGCAGCAGGTCAAAATCACGGCCACTGTCGCTGGTGCGAATCAGACCTAAAAGTTTTAAGCCCTCAATATCCTGAGGAAAGGCTTTTTCCAGATGTTGCCAGTCTTCAGGCGCATAGCCTAAGCGCCAATAGGCAATGGTCTCTGCAGTCAGACCACGCTGCTTGAAGTATTGCTGGGCACTCGGGCTATTTGGGAGTTGGCGCTCATAGAACTGCGCGATATTTTCCAGCAGATCGTAGAGATTACCGTCTTGCTGAAATTCTGCCATCGGCAGGTGTTCAAAAGAAGCAAAAGGGTCACCATAAAAATCCTGTTCGGATGCCTGAAACTCTGCAAATGGGTCAAAACTCGCCGTAGATGCAGCATTATTATTTTCTGTTGGGGCGTTATTTTGTTGTGGCTGAGCTTGTGGTACCGCTTGAGCAGGCGCAATTTTAGGTTTGGCTGCTTCACGTTTATATTTTAATTTATTGGAATCGGTATTGTCTTTAGGTAGTTCGATGCCGGTCTGACTGGACAGGTCTTTCATCACTTCGACGAAATTACGGCTGCCAATATCCATTAAAAAACGGATGGCATTGCCGTTGGCCTGACAGCCAAAACAGTGAAAATACTGTTTGTCACGATAGACGTGAAAAGACGGTGATTTTTCCTGATGAAAAGGGCAGCAGCCTGAATAGGTACGGCCTGTTTTTTTCAGTTTTACGAATTGACCAATCACATCGACAATATCGGTGCGATCGAGAATCTGATCAATCGTATGTTGAGGAATGGCCATGGTCTGCTGAGCTTCTCGTGCTGGAATCTAAGGTCTAAATCACTGAAAAAATGAAAATAGTCTAGTGGACATTGAATATTTCAAGTTCCTTTGTATACCTTTTGCACGTTTTGTTCAAGCCTGGGCAAGACAACGCAAAAGGGCAGGTATGATACCTTGCCCTTGAGGAAAATGCACCTGTAAAGCGCTGTCTTATTTGCTGATGCTGCCGGCCTTCTTTAGCTTTATTCAGCCGTTTTAGGACGATCCAGCAAACCAAATGAAATGCGATTGGTGATGCTGCGCTTTTCATTTTCTGGCGCATCAGACTGTGCATCGGTGTCGGTTACAGTCTTGGCTTCTTTACCAAAAATACCCAGTGTCGCGCGGTTAAAGAAGCTGCCTTCACTACGCGCTGCACGCAGATTCACCGTCCCATCTGATTTCACCAGATTCGGATAATTCAGCTTTAATACATCCACATATTGCTGAGAAGTCGCTTTATCACCTAGCTGAGCATAGCCATAAGCAACCGTTGCCAGTGCTTCTGGAATCTGCGGAGTTTGAGGATAATGTTCAATCACCCACAAGCCACGTTCAACTGCTGCCAGATAAGCCTTACGCTTGATGTTGAAACGTGCTGCGTTCATTTCATGCTCAGCCAGTTCCTGACCGATAAACTGCATACGCTGTGCTGCATCCACTGCATAAGTGCTAGATGGATAGCGGCGAATGAAATCAACAAAATTCTGGTAAGCCACTTTCAGGTAGCTGACATCACGATGCGACTGTTTCAGCGAGGTATAACGCAGCAGGCCGTTATAGTTCTGTTCCATATTTGAGACACCGCGTACATAGTAGGCATAGTCGACATTTGGATGTTGAGGGTTCAGACGGATAAAACGCTCTGCCAGTGCGACCGCACCTTCATAATCTTTTTGCTGAAATTTCACATACAACAGTTCCAGTTGCGCTTGCGAGGCATACTGACTGGTCGGGAAATAAGTTTCCAGCGCTTCCAACTGTTTTGCTGCATCGGTATATTGATTACGATCTAGCGCTTTCTGTGCTTTTTGAATATAAACCTGTTCGCTAGATTCCGGACCTTTATCCACGACTTCTTTTTTTGGATTACTGCTACAGCCTACCATTGCCGATGCAATGCCTAATGTCACAGCAAGCATTGTCATTTTATAATGTGGTAGCGACATAAAAATTCCTCTGTTAATACGGGCAATGAGCTACAATTGCACTATTAAACCACTTTTGTCTGAATGAGCAAATGAGTCAAGCACAATCTTCCAATTCTAATATCCCTGATACTGATTTCAATTTACTTGAAGATTCTGAGGATGCAGATAACCATACTTCAGAAGCAACTGCAACACGTTTATCGTTGCAATTTCAACTGGATGAAACTTATATCGGGCAACGGATCGACCAGATTGCCGCAATGGTCTGGAGCGATTTTTCTCGAGAAAAATTAAAGCAATGGATTAAAGATGGCAATTTATTGGTGAATGGTCAACCGGTTAAGCCGAAATTTAAAAGTGATGGTTTTGAAACCCTGACTTTAAATGTTGAGCTTGAAGCGCAAACGCGCAGTCTGCCGGAAGATATTCCACTGGACATCATCTATGAAGATGATGACATTATGGTCATCAACAAACCAGTCGGTATGGTGGTACATCCGGGCGCTGGCAATAGTTCTGGCACCTTGGTGAATGCTTTATTGCATCACTATCCGAAATCGGCTGAACTGGCGCGTGCAGGTCTGGTACATCGTATCGATAAAGACACCAGCGGTCTGTTAGTCGTCGCCAAAAATCTGGAAGCACAATTTGCCTTAAGCAAACAGCTTGAGAAGAAATCAGTATATCGTCTGTATGATCTGGTGGTTTACGGCAATATTATTGCTGGCGGTATCATTGATGAGCCGATTAAACGCCATCCGGTAGATCGTGTGAAAATGACTGTACTTCCAGGCGGTAAAGATGCCGTGACGCATTACAACGTCAAAGAGCGTTTCCAGCATTTTACCCGTGTTCAAGCCCGTCTGGAAACCGGACGTACTCATCAGATTCGTGTACATTTCAGCTATATCGGTTTTGGCTTGGTGGGCGATCAGGTGTATATGCCACGTGTCCGTATGCCTGCAGGTGCATCACAATTGCTGGATGACACTTTACGTGGCTTTAAACGCCAGGCCTTACATGCAGCGAAACTTGGTCTGACCCATCCGCGTACCAAAGAAGAAATGACCTTTGAAGCGCCGTGGCCGGAAGACTTTGCCAATCTGGTTGAAGTACTGCGTACCGAAAACAAAGCCTATTAATCTTTTTATTTAGTTCGCGTCAAAGCAAGGAATCGAGATGCAATTTGTACCAGGACTTCCACAAGGTGTATATGTGGGTCAGACCCGCGTTCACCATGCGAAAGTACAGCCATCCGCACAGCCTGAATTTGCAGGTTTTAATCTGGCCTTGCATGTGCAGGATGATGCGCAACGGGTACAACAGCATCGTATGGCTTTATTACAGGATTTTGCTGCCTTTGGCGTAGATAAAATTACCTGGATGACCCAGACGCATAGCACCATCTGTCATAGTATTAATGAGCAGATGCCTTTTGAGGCACTGGTCGGAGATGGTCTGGTGACGCAGCGTAAGGCGCATGCCTTGATGATGATGACTGCAGACTGTTTACCTGTGGTAATGGGGAATGCGAAAGGTACGGAAGTTGCCAATTTGCATGCCGGCTGGCGTGGTCTGGCCGGTGGGATTATTGAAAATACCCTTGTAGCCATGCAAACTCCGCCGACCTGGGCCTGGCTCGGGGCGGCCATTAGTCAGCCATGTTTTGAAATTGGCGCTGAAGTAAAAGCTGCTTTTTGTAGTAAATATCCTGAACTGGACAGTGCATTTCAGGCGGGTGAACAGGCAGGTAAATATTATGCCGACCTGTATGCCATTGCACGTTATATCTTGCAACAACACGGCATAAATACCGTATTGGGTGGGAATCAGTGTTCTTATCGCCAGCCAGAGGAATATTTCTCTTATCGCCGTGAGCCAAAAACAGGGCGTATGGCGACATTCGTGTTTATGGCATGAAAATGTTAAACTTAACTGAATTTTTTGGCTTTTGAGCGTTATGTCCCTATCTTCCAAATCTATTGCGATTGTTTATCACAGTCCTTATGGACACACGGCTAAAGTGGCAAATTTTATTGCCGATGGTGCGCGAGAAACTGGTGTTCAGGTGCATATGATGAATGTCGAACATATAGACTGGGATGTGCTTGATGCCGCAGATGCAATTATCTTTGGCTGTCCGACCTATATGGGTAGCCTGACCTCTGCCATGAAGCTGTTTATGGAGCAATCCTCTAAACGCTGGCTGGCACGTAGCTGGCAGGGTAAACTGGCCGCAGCCTTTACCAATGGTGGCGGACTTAGTGGTGACAAGCTGGCGGTCCTGCAGCAAATCAACCTGTTTGCCATGCAGCACGGTATGCTCTGGAGTGGCTTGCCATTAATGCCGACAGGTCGTGCAGTGACGGACCTGAACCGGATGTCGAGCTTTTTGGGTTTAATGACCCAGTCGGATAATGCCCCGGTTGAAGTCACTCCACCTGAGGGCGATTTAAAAACCGCGTTCTGGTTTGGGGAATATATTGCCCTGACTCTGGCGCGACTAAATACCCCTGCTTAAAGCCATAAAAAAAACCTCCAAATGCGGAGGTTTTTTTTATATTCAACTTTTAATCCATTATTTATGGAAAATTCGCGCCTTATCACGTTGCCAGTCACGGTCTTTTTCGGTGGCACGTTTGTCATGAAGCTGCTTACCTTTGACCAGAGCAATTTCCAGCTTGGCATGTGGACCTTTCCAGTAGCAGGCCAGTGGAACGCAGGAATAACCTTTCTGGTTAATCGCACCCATCAACTTTTCAATTTCACGGCGATTCAGCAACAGTTTGCGGGTACGGGTTGCTTCAGGCACCACATGGGTCGAAGCACTTAACAAGGGCTGAACCTGTGCACCAAACAAGAACGCTTCACCATTTTTAAAGGTAATATAACTTTCTACAATGGTCATGCGACCAGCGCGCATTGATTTGACTTCCCAGCCTTTTAATGAAAGCCCCGCTTCAAATTTCTCTTCAATAAAATAATCGTGGCGGGCACGTTTATTCAGTGCAATGGTACCGCCATTATTTTTTTTTACTACAATAGATGCTTTCGCCATAATCTGATACTTCCAAACGTGCTGCTATTGTACCGCAACTAGAAATAAGGTGAAGTTTTTTAAATTAATGAGGATTATTCACCAAAAAAACAAGTTTTTGCTAAAATAAGATTCTACATAACAAACAGAGTACAAATGGATGTCTAAAACTCGTGTGATTTATCCGGGGACTTTTGATCCAATTACCAATGGACATATTGATTTGGTAACCCGCGCAGCGCGAATGTTTGATGAAGTCGTGGTAGCCATTGCTATCGGTCATCATAAAAATCCGGTATTCAGTCTGGAAGAGCGTGTCGCATTGGCGAAAGAGTCATTGAGTCATTTGGACAATGTTGAATTTGTAGGTTTTGACGGTTTGCTCGTCAATTTTTTCCGTGAGCAAAAGGCGACTGCTGTATTGCGTGGTTTGCGTGCAGTGTCTGATTTTGAGTACGAATTTCAGCTGGCCAATATGAACCGTCAGCTGGACTCCCATTTTGAAGCGGTGTTTTTAACCCCTTCAGAGCAATATTCTTTTATTTCATCCACTTTGGTGCGTGAAATTGCTCGACTAAGAGGTGATGTAACCAAGTTTGTACCACCAAACGTGGTTGCTGCCTTCGAGCGTAAACTTCAACAAGGTTGGTAGCGTGTCTTTATATATCACCGATGAATGTATTAACTGTGATGTCTGTGAACCTGTATGCCCGAATGAGGCCATCTATATGGGTGAACTCATTTATGAGATTCATCCAGACCTATGTACAGAGTGCGTCGGACATCATGATCAACCGCAGTGCCAGTTGTTCTGTCCGGTGGATTGTATTCCACTGGATCCGAATCATGTCGAAACGCAGGAACAGCTGCAAGCCAAGTATGAAAAACTGACTGCTCAAAAAACATCAAGCAATTAGTCTCGATATTTGATACTATGCCGCTCGAAGTGAGCCAGACGATCGCTGCTGTGGAGATCTCCGTGATTGAAGCAGGGGAGGAAAGTCCGGGCTTCATAGGGCAAGGTGCCAGGTAACGCCTGGGCGGTGCAAACCGACGGCAAGTGCAGCAGAGAGAAGACCGCCTTCATTATGTTTTCGAGCAATCGGAATCGGAGGTAAGGGTGAAAGGGTGCGGTAAGAGCGCACCGCATGGCTGGTAACAGTTCATGGCGAGGTAAACCCCACCGGAAGCAAGACCAAATAGGAATCCATTAGGCATGGCCCATGCTGGATTCGGGTAGGTCGCTTGAGCGCATGAGTGATTGTGCGCCTAGAGGAATGATCGTTCACGACAGAACCCGGCTTATCGGCTCACTTCAACAAATTTTGATCAAACAGCACAATATGGGGTTGACGTGATTTACAGAAAATCCCATAATGCGCGCACAGTTTAAGGCTATGTAGCTCAGTTGGTTAGAGCACCGCACTCATAATGCGGGGGTCACAAGTTCAAGTCTCGTCATAGCCACCATATTCTGAAAAAACCCGCTCCGATTGAGTGGGTTTTTTTATGCCTTTAAAAATTAAAATGAATATAATGAATGAATTGTAAACGAATGAAATTTAATAAAATGACTATAGATCAAATAAATTGGCAGAAAGATAATTTTGAGAATATTCAAACAGCTTGGGAAGGTGATCTCTGGGATCGACGTCGCTTGGGTGAACAACTGACTAACTATGTTGATCGTCTACAATGTGGTGCTGTTTTAGCTTTGGATGCTCGTTGGGGTGAAGGAAAAACATGGTTTGTAAGGCATTGGGCAAAGCATTTAGATGATACGAAACATAACGTTATTTATTTGGATGCGTTTGCAAATGATTATTTAGATGATCCTTTTCTAACAATTGCAGCTGAAATTAGCCAAGCTTTTAAAGATTCTGATGAAATTGGTATTGAAGAGATTAATGATTTTAATTCAAAGACTGCCTCAGTGTTAATTTCTTTAGCTGCTGTTATTCCTATGATCGCTGCCAAAGCAGGTATGCATTGGATTGGTCTAGGTGGTGCAGGTGAAGCTATACAGGAAGTCTATAAACAAGGGCAAGATGTTTTCGATACTGCTAGTGATGAAATAGCATCTAAGGTAAAAGAACAAATCGAAAAGAAAATAGAAAATCACCATATTGAAAAACAAACGATCCAAGATTTTAAAAAAGAACTCACTGAACTTGCTGCTCAATTAGAAAAACCTTTAGTTTTTATTATTGATGAGCTAGATCGTTGCCGACCCGACTTTGCGATTCGTTTAATTGAGCGGATTAAACATTTTTTTGATATCCCGAAAATTGTATTTGTTTTAGTTATGAATAAGCCCCAATTACTGCAATCAGTCAAAAAATTTTATGGTTATGATTCTGAAATGAATGGTGATTATCTTGAAAAATTTGTAGATTTTACTGTTCATATGTCTAGCGAGAGTGATCTTTATGATTTTGAAGAAGTAATAAAATATCAATTATTTAGAATTGGTGAGTTGAATTCACTTAATGACAGAAGTGAATTATTTTATTGGGCATTAGGGTTGCAGTTAGATAGCAAGTTTAATAGTAGAGAGTTAATAAAAAAGCTGAATAAATATGCTTTGTTACGAACATCACATCAAAAGAAAAATTTAATTTTACTTAGTTTGATAATGGGGCAGGAATCTTATGCAAATTATCATATTTTTATCAATTCAGTCGTCAAAAAAATAAATGAATATTTATGTACTGATAAACGCGTCTTTATGCAAAGACATAATTTGAGTACATGGGGTTCTAATGGAATTAGTGATATTGGAGAATCAGAGTGGTTTAGATTGATTTTAGAGAAGGACTTGGAGATTACAGATACATTTATTGATAAGCTTCTTGCGGCATATGAAAGTGCTAAGAAGAGTAGTGATCCTGAATATCAATTAATTAGTGTGTTGAAAGAGGTATCAATTTCTGAACTGGATCATTCAAGTAATTTTATTAAAGATTGGCAGTCATACATACATAAAGGGCTTTAATCTATAATTGATGAAAATATTTAACTAATTTTTCCACATCATCCGTCTGCAACTGCTCGCGCATTTTTAAAAACTGCTTTTCATCTATATCATAGATTTTTAGAGAGAGTACTTTTTCTATATCTTCTTGTGGAAAACGGTATTTAATAATTTTTGCAGGTACACCACCAACTACAGCATAAGGCGGTACGTCTTTAGCGACTACTGCACCTGTTGCCACCACAGCACCTTCACCCAGCTTTACACCTTGCATAATCATGGCACGAGAACCAATCCAGCAACCATCACCAATCACTGTATCACTAGCAGGCACAAAACTGCGTGTATCGAACGGAAACGCTGAAATCCAATCGGTACGGTGTAACTGGTTACCTCCCATCATAATTACGCATTCAGCACCAAAACAGACAAAATTGCCGATATAGAGCTGGTCAATCGGCTTCTCAGGCGTAGATGGCTTGTCATGTAAATAACGCACCACACAGCGCTCAAAGCCCTGATCCCAATAGGCTGAATAATAAGAATAATTCCCTTTAATATGAATATTCGGGTTCTTCACCGTTTTTGAGATGAACTCAAATTCACACCAGTGATTTACAGGAGAATTAATTAACTTTTCAGCCATAAGGGGGATACAAAAAATAGTGAATAAGAAATTATACCTAATCGGGGTTTAAACTTGCTGAATAATATCTAAAAGACATTCGCGCACGCATAAAACAATGATTAAGCTGTGGTCGATGCTGGAGGAATACGAGCAATCACCTTAATTTCAAAATCAAAACCTGCTAACCACGTGACACCTACAGCTGTCCAATTAGGATAAGGCTTTTGCGTAAACACCTGATTTTTAACTTTCATGATGCTTTCGAACTGCTGTTCTGGATCAGTGTGAAAGGTGGTGACATCAACAATATCATCGAAAGTACAACCAGCCGCTGCCAAAGTTGCAGCTAAGTTTTTAAAAGCCTGTTCTACCTGTTTCTCGAAATCTGGTTCAGGAGAGCCATCTTCACGGCTACCGACCTGACCAGAAACAAAAAGTAAGTCTTCCGATTTGATCGCAGCAGAATAACCATGCTGTTCATAGAGGGCATGGCGGTCTTGGGGAAATATCGCAGTTCTAGTCATGTCTATTCTCATTCAATATCTAATTTATAAGTGAGTGAAAGCAATTTAACTTTCACATACGCATCGTATGTAAACATAATTGACATACGGCCCGTATGTCAATTAAAATTTTTGTGATGATGAGGTAAAGTAATTCATGTCTGTTCGTGAACAAAAAATGGCGGAAACCCGCAAGAAACTGATTGAAGTGGCACGTCGTACGTTTGCAGAATATGGTTATGCAGACACTTCAATGGATAAGCTCACGGCAGAAGCAGGGCTGACCCGTGGAGCGTTGTATCATCATTTTGGCGATAAAAAAGGCTTGTTTGCTGCAGTGGTCGACCAGATCGATTCGGAAATGGCTTCATCTGCCCAGCAGCATCTGGAGCAGCCTGATGATCTGTGGGAAGGATTGTTGCTTGAAGGGCAGACCTATATTCAAAATGCCTTAAACTCTGAATTCCAGCGCATTGTATTGCGCGATGGGCCTGCGGTATTGGGTGATCCTGCACACTGGCCAAGTCAAAACAGATGTTTGCAGTCCACGCGTGAATGTGTTGAGCAATTATTGGTAGCAGACCGAATTAAAACAGTTGATCCGGAAGCTGCTGCGGTATTTTTAAATGGTGCTGCAATGAATGCAGCCCTCTGGGTGGCTTCTAGCGAACATCCTGAGCAGGTACTCCCTGAGGCTTTACATGCATTTAATTTATTTGCATCGGGGTTTTTAAAAGAAGCCCAGAGCTAATTCGTTTGTAGGAAGCAGATAAAGGTAAAAAACCCCTCAATCGAGGGGCTTTAAATTAAACAGCTTTAAATTTTAAAGATATTCAACTTTCACAATTTCGTATTCAACTTCACCGTTTGGTGTATTGATTTTCACATCGTCGCCTTCGTTTTTACCTAAAAGACCACGTGCAATCGGCGAGTTCACAGAGATCTTGTTAATCTTAAAGTCTGCTTCGTCATCACCTACAATTTTATAGGTTTTCTGTTCTTCAGTATCCAGATTTTCAATCGTGACCGTTACACCAAAAACCACACGACCATTCTGTTCAAGTTCTTTTACGTCGATCACCTGAGCTGCACCCAGTTTGCCTTCGATGTCCTGAATACGACCTTCACAGAAGCCTTGCTGTTCACGTGCTGCATGGTATTCTGCATTTTCTTTTAAGTCGCCGTGTTCACGAGCTTCCGCAATCGAAGCGGTGATACGTGGACGATCCACTGTTTTCAGTTGGTGTAATTCTTTCTCTAAGGCAATTTTGCCTTCAGGTGTCATAGGATAACGTTGCATGTTGTCCCTCAAAAGTCAGTTGAAAGATATAAAATCTATAAATAAAAAAAAGCCCGCCACCAAGAAGGTGGCGGGACTTCTTGGAAGTGAATTAACCTTTAGTTAGGTCTTGCAAACGATATACATCCATCGGCAATTTAATTGCTAAAGCTTGGCATACTGCATCCGCACCATTCAATGTAGTTGTGTTATACACTTTACCTTGAAGTGCTGAACGACGGATCGAGAATGAGTCTTCTTGTGCCTTTTTGCCTTCAGTCGTGTTAATCACAAGGTGGATTTCGCCGTTTTTAATACGGTCCACAATGTTAGGACGACCTTCAGTTACTTTATTGACACGTTCACATTCAAGACCAGCATCGCTAATCACTTTAAATGTACCATCAGTTGCAAGAATCTTGAAGCCTAGGTCAATCAATTGTTTTGCAATACCCGCCGCACGTGGTTTGTCTGAGTCACGTACAGAGATAAATGCGTGTTTGACTTCACCTTCAGTTGGAAGACCTGGTAAACGCTCATTTGCACCTAAAACAGCTTTATAGAATGCCTCACCAAATGTTTTACCAACGCCCATCACTTCACCAGTCGATTTCATCTCAGGGCCAAGGATCGGGTCAACACCAGGGAATTTGTTGAATGGGAACACTGCTTCTTTGACAGAGAAGTGCTCAGGAATAATCTCTGATGTAAAGCCTTGCGACTCAAGAGATTGACCCGCCATACAACGTGCAGCAACTTTCGCTAAAGATTCACCGATACACTTAGAAACGAATGGCACAGTACGAGACGCACGTGGGTTCACTTCCAGGATGTAAACATCTTCACCTTTAACAGCAAACTGTACGTTCATCAAACCGATTACGCCAAGCTCTTTTGCCATTGCAACGGTTTGACGACGCATTTCGTCCTGAATCTCTTTAGATAGAGAGTAAGGAGGAATTGAACATGCTGAGTCACCTGAGTGAATACCCGCTTGTTCAATGTGCTGCATGATACCGCCGATCACCACGTCTTTACCGTCAGATACGCAGTCCACGTCAACTTCGATCGCGTCATCTAAGAAACGGTCAAGAAGAACAGGCGCTTCGTTTGATGCTTGAACCGCATCACGTAAGTAGCGTTTGAGTTCTTCATCGTTGTACACGATTTCCATCGCACGACCACCAAGCACGTAAGAAGGACGTACCACAAGTGGATAGCCGACTTTAGATGCTTCTGCCATACCTTCTTCAGCAGATTTTACAATGCTGTTGTTCGGTTGACGAAGTTGCAGACGTTGAATCATTTGTTGGAAACGTTCACGGTCTTCTGCACGGTCAATCGCATCAGGTGATGTACCGATAATTGGCGCACCGGCTTCTTCTAAAGCGCGTGCCAATTTAAGCGGAGTTTGACCACCGTACTGAACGATAATGCCTTTAGGCTTCTCGATACGTACGATTTCAAGTACATCTTCCAACGTAATTGGTTCGAAGTATAAACGATCTGATGTGTCGTAATCTGTAGACACCGTTTCAGGGTTACAGTTCACCATGATGGTTTCGTAGCCGTCTTCACGCATTGCAAGCGCCGCGTGTACACAGCAGTAATCGAACTCGATCCCTTGACCAATACGGTTAGGACCGCCACCAATCACCATGATCTTGTCACGGGTTGAAGGGTTGGCTTCACACTCTTCATCGTAAGTTGAATACATGTACGCTGTATCAGATTCGAATTCTGCAGCACATGTATCCACGCGTTTGTACACTGGCGTTACGCCCAGGTTCCAACGGTGTTTACGGAATTGTTTTTGTGAAATGCCCATCAAGTCCGCAATGCGAAGATCTGATAAACCTTTACGTTTGAATGCACGGATGTTGTCCGCATTCAAGTCGCCAAAACCTAAAGTTTTGATTTGGTTTTCAGTTTTGATAATGTCTTCGATTTGAATCAAGAACCAGCGGTCAATATTCGTTGCAGCGAATACTTCGTCTAAAGTAAAGCCGTGACGGAATGCATCGCCCACGTACCAGATACGCTCTGGACCTGGCACTTTAAGTTCTTGCAAGATTTTGTCGCGCGCGCCTTCAGCACCCACTTCAATTTTTTCGTCAAAACCAGAAGCACCCACTTCAAGACCACGAAGGGCTTTTTGTACAGATTCCTGGAAGTTACGACCAATCGCCATTACTTCACCGACAGATTTCATCTGAGTTGTAAGCGTTGCGTCAGCTTGTGGGAATTTCTCGAAGTTGAAACGAGGAATCTTAGTAACTACGTAGTCAATTGCAGGTTCAAACGATGCAGGTGTTGTACCGCCAGTGATGTCGTTTTTCAACTCATCAAGCGTGTAACCAACCGCTAATTTCGCAGCGATTTTTGCAATTGGGAAACCAGTTGCTTTAGAGGCAAGGGCAGATGAACGTGATACACGTGGGTTCATCTCGATCACAACCATACGACCAGTATTTGGACAAATACCGAACTGTACGTTAGAACCACCTGTTTCTACGCCAATTTCACGTAGTACAGCTAAAGATGCGTTACGTAGAAGTTGGAATTCTTTGTCTGTCAATGTTTGCGCAGGAGCAACAGTGATTGAGTCACCAGTGTGTACGCCCATTGGGTCAAAGTTTTCAATCGTACATACGATGATACAGTTGTCGTTTTTGTCACGAACAACTTCCATCTCGTACTCTTTCCAACCAATTAAAGATTCATCGATCAATAATTGTTTAGTCGGAGAAAGATCGAAACCGCGTTCACAAATTTCGATGAATTCCTCGCGGTTGTAAGCGATACCGCCACCAGAACCACCCATGGTAAATGATGGACGGATAATCACTGGGAAGCCGAAACGTGCTTGAATTTCTAAAGCATGTTCCATTGACTCAGCAACGTCAGCTTTTGGACATTCAAGACCAATTTTACGCATTGCCTGGTCAAACAGTTTGCGGTCTTCAGCTTTTTCAATCGCTTCTTTGGTTGCACCGATTAATTCAACATTGAATTTTTCTAAAATGCCGTGCTCATCGAGGGCAAGGGCACAGTTCAATGCAGTTTGACCACCCATGGTCGGAAGAACAGCGTCTGGGCGTTCTTTCTCAATAATTGCTGCAACAGTTTGCCAAGTAATTGGCTCAATATAAGTTGCATCTGCCATGGTTGGGTCGGTCATGATGGTCGCTGGGTTCGAGTTGACCAAAATAACGCGGTAGCCTTCTTCACGAAGGGCTTTACATGCTTGAGCACCTGAGTAGTCAAACTCACATGCTTGACCGATGACAATCGGACCAGCACCAATAATCAAGATGCTTTTAATGTCAGTACGTTTAGCCATGATGCTTCCTTAATTACTTCTTAGATGCTTCGATAAGTTCGATGAAATGATCGAACAATGGTGCGCAGTCATGTGGACCCGGGCTTGCTTCAGGGTGACCCTGGAAGCTGAACGCAGGTTTGTCTGTACGATGGATACCTTGGTTGGTGCCATCAAACAGTGAGCGATGCGTTACACGCAACACATCAGGCAGATTGCTTTCATCGACTGCGAAGCCATGGTTTTGAGAAGTAATCATCACTGTACCGTTATCAAGATTTTGTACAGGATGGTTCGCACCGTGGTGGCCGTGAGGCATTTTTAAGGTTTTAGCACCACTTGCAAGCGCAAGGATCTGGTGACCCAGGCAGATACCAAATACTGGAATTTCAGTGGTTTCTACAATTGTTTTTACAGCTTCAATTGCGTAGTCACATGCAGCCGGATCACCAGGACCGTTCGAAAGGAACACGCCATCTGGATTCAGTGCAAGTACATCAGCAGCAGGAGTTTGCGCCGGCACAACAGTCAGTTTACAACCGCGGTCTGCGAGCATACGTAAGATGTTGGTTTTGACACCGTAATCGTATGCAACAACATGGAATTTAGCTTCTGGTTGAGAGAAACCTTTGCCTAATGTCCAAGAGCCTTCAGTCCATTCAAAACCTTCAGGGTCGCAACATTCTTTTGCCAGGTCTAAACCGTTTAAACCACCAAATGCACGTGCTTTTTCAAGCGCTTCAGCTTCAGTGATATTTTCGCCAGCAAGGATACAGCCATTTTGCGCACCTTTGTCACGTAAGATACGTGTCAATTTACGCGTGTCGATATCCGCAATTGCCACAACATTGTGTTGTACCAAATATTCAGCTAATGATTGGGTTGAACGGAAGTTACTGTGCAGTAAAGGCAGGTCACGAATGATCAATCCGTTCGCCCAAACCTTATGAATACGACCTGATTCAGCGTCTTCTTCATTACAGCCTGTGTTACCGATATGTGGGTAAGTCAGTGTCACAAGTTGCTGTGCATAACTCGGGTCAGTCAAAATTTCTTGATAGCCAGTCATGGCAGTGTTGAAAACGACTTCACCAGTCGTACTACCCGATGCGCCAATCGAAGTACCTTTAAAGATAGTTCCGTCGGCAAGGGCTAAAATTGCTGGGGTGCTCAAACCAAAGCTCCTGAAATTTAGGCTGTAAAAAAGCGAGAAGACGAAAAAAAAGGAAGGCTATTTTTTAAACCTACCCTCCTATGTCTGCTCGCTTGAACTTAACACGGCATTATACGCAGAATGACCCCTAAAGTCCAACGGCTTTGCAGCGAAAGTATGAGATAAATGGCTTGCTTTTTGCATGGAAGTCTGTTTTGTAAGCAATGTGAAAAAATGTAAGCAATTAATAATTGTCAGACAAATCAAATCTTAATTTTTATCAAATCTACTAATATAGCTTAGTCGATATAACAATAGGAACAAGACAAATGGCTACAGCACCTAAATCTACTACATCTAAAAAAATCACTCCGAGCGTGGTAACTGAAACTGCCGAGAAACTTGAAAAAGTAGCAGTCGAGGCTAAAGATCAGGCAATTGGAACCATCGAGGAAAGTAAGGAAAAGCTTGAAGTTGAAGCCAAGCAGTTAAGCGACACTGTGCAGGAACAATTGCGTCAATTTAAGCAGGAGGTGTTACAGCGTATTGATACTTTGAAGGAGCAGATTTTCGGTTCGCAGAAAGAATTAACTGAACTGAAAAGCTTTATCAAGACAGAATTCAACGCTGTCGTCGAAGACTTATCTAATCTGGGTAAAGAGTTGAAAGAGGATGTCAGTCAGATTTCGACCAAGCATAAGGAACATCTGACCGATACTTTTAAACGTTCTAAGGACAGTACCATTGAAGTACTGAAAAAAGTCAAACCCGTGATGAAAACAGAGAGCTCGGACAAAAGTCCTGAGCTGAAAAGTTAGGCTGCGCTGAAAGGCCGCTATTTAAAAAGGAGAACAATCAAATGTTCTCCTTTGTCTTTATGCAGCAAAACGGACTCACAATAACAATTAAAGGGGGTCACGATGCAACAGCATTTTGTAGGTGTACTTATTTTACTGATATTGATCATGCTACTGAATCTGGAAAGCGGATTGGGGCGCATACTTTATCTGGGTGTAATCGTATTATGTCTGGGAGTACTGGGACTGGTGTTTGGGACCATTCTTCTGATGATCATTACTTTTGCTTTTATTCTTTATGCTGCTGTGAAATCCATTCAGGAACAGCATCATCTGCATCATTAAAATATGGACGTTGAAAACGATAAAAAATCTAAAATAATGATACAGAGGATCAATCATTGTTGAGCGATAAACAAAAACGTGAGACTTTAAGTCTCACGTTTTATTCGCCTGTTACACTTTAAATAGCTGATGCACAGCGTCAATCTATTTAAAACACATGCAACCAGTCACGTTTATTATGAAAATCTGCCTGAGGACTACTATGCTGCATGGCATAGTATTGATCACCTTGCGAGGTTTTTAAAACAGCAGATAAACCCAGGAACAAGTTTTCCCATTTCAGTTTATGTGTTGCCATAAAATCAGTCAGATCCACACTGACATTAAGACCATAATGCGTGCGTTTGAGCTGATTCAGCTCAATATCATCCGCAGCTTGCGGTGGCATATCTTCAGGATAACGGTATTCTTCGAATTGATAAGCCTGCCAGGCCTGAGAAGGGGAAAGATTAATCTCACGATAAAAATCTTGGCCCTGAACCCCAATAAAAATTTCAAAGCAGGTCTGTTCCCACAGGAAATCCTGACGGGGATGTGCCGTCACCATATCGGGCCACAAGATGTACTGATTGGGATCACGGATCCAGAAGCCCACATTTAAATTGTATGGGCCTTGCTGTTCGATGGCGGCAACCAGAGAGATGGCCTGAAAACGGCGATCAAATGCGCTAAGCTCGTAACTTGCCATAAGTCCTGTACTTAGTTAGACAAATGAGCGAAACGGACAAGGTTGGACAATTTTTGGTTTTGTTTCGCAGCTTTCTTGTAAAGCAGTGCAATTTTACCAATAGTTTGAACCACTTCAGCACCAGTCGCTTCTGAAATTTCAGCAATCAGTGCTGCACGCGCTTCACGATCTTCAGCTACGATTTTCACTTTAATCAGTTCGTGATCGTTTAAAGCACGCGCCAATTCTTCGATGACATTTTCAGTCAGGCCTTTGTCACCCAGCATAACGACCGGGTTTAAAGCATGTCCGATTTGACGTAAACGCTTACGTTCCTGAATAGATAAAGACGCCATGAGAGATAACCTGAATTTTAAAACGGCTTAGTATAGCAAAAGCAAAAAACAAACGCTTTAAATTCTCAGGAAATAATCATTTCCAATATCTCTTCATAATGAGCAAAACTCCTCGATTTAGATACACATGTATACTGCAAAATATGTCTTTTTCACGTACAATTAATAATTAGACGTTTTTTTATTTAGAGAGTTATGGCTACACGCATTACCAACCAAAAGTTATCTAAAAGTAGTCGTGATTGGATGAGAGAGCATTTAGACGATCCTTATGTGAGAAAGGCACAAAAGGACGGCTATCGTGCGCGTGCAGCATATAAGCTCTTAGAAATGCAAGAAAAGTACAAGATCATCAAACCCGGCATGACCGTGGTCGACTTGGGTGCAGCTCCCGGGAGTTGGTCACAAATCGCCGGTAAGTTGGTCGGCGACAAAGGTTTATTGATTGCATCTGACATTTTACCAATGGATGCATTACCTGATGTGACTTTCTTGCAAGGTGACTTTCGCGAAGAAGAAGTCTTCCAGCAATTGTTAGAAATTTTAGATGGTCGTACTGTAGACGTTGTAATTTCAGATATGGCCCCCAATACATCAGGTAATAAGGCTGTAGATCAACCGCGTCAGATTTACTTGTGTGAACTTGCACTGGATTTTGCCAACAAGGTGCTAGGCCCTAAAGGTCAATTTGTGGTAAAAGTTTTCCAAGGTTCAGGTTTTGACGAATTCCGTAAGCAAGTGGTTGATAGTTTTGATGTTCTGAAAACATCTAAACCTTTGGCATCACGTGCTCGCTCCAAGGAAGTTTTCCTGATCGGGCAGGGACGTAAGAAGGCTTTAAAATAAGTCTACTTGCCAAGTCGTTAAAAATTGTGCATTTTGTACGTTTTCAGATAATTGTAAGTTGATTTACAGCTTAAGTATTAAGGTCACCCTGAACAGGGCATGATCAAATTAGATTGGAATGGGAATAAAGCTTTGAGCGATCTTTTTAAGAATGCCGTATTGTGGCTCGTGATACTGGGTGTGCTGGTGTTAATCTTCAGCAACGTCAGTGACCGCAATCAACCGACTACAATGAACTACTCAGAGTTTGTTGCCGCGGTCAATGCTGGCCAAATTAAACAAGTTGTGATTGACGGCGAAAGAATCCGTGGCGAAAAATCGAACGGTTCAGAGTTTGAAAGTATCCGTCCGGCAGTTCAGGATCCTGAACTGATGCCAAGCCTGATTAAAAATAATGTTGTGGTTGAAGGTGAAGCACCACAACGTCAAGGCTTGCTCATGCAGTTGCTTATTGCAAGTTTCCCTGTACTTTTAATCATTTTGTTATTCATGTTCTTTATGCGCAACATGGGTGGCGGTGCAGGTGGTAAAAACGGCCCAATGAGTTTTGGTAAATCTAAAGCCAAAATGCTGTCTGAAGACCAGATTAAAGTCACTTTCACCGATGTTGCCGGTTGTGACGAAGCTAAGCAAGAAGTCGTTGAAATCGTAGATTTCCTGAAAGATCCAACCAAATTTAAACGTCTGGGTGCAAGTATTCCACGCGGTGTGTTAATGGTCGGTCCTCCAGGTACGGGTAAAACCTTACTTGCCAAAGCCATTGCCGGTGAAGCGAAAGTTCCATTCTTTAGTATTTCAGGTTCTGACTTCGTTGAGATGTTTGTCGGTGTTGGTGCATCCCGTGTTCGTGACATGTTCGAACAGGCGAAACGTCATGCACCATGTATCATCTTTATTGATGAGATTGATGCAGTCGGTCGTCATCGTGGTTCAGGTACTGGTGGTGGTCACGATGAACGTGAACAGACACTGAACCAGATGCTGGTTGAAATGGACGGCTTTGAGGGCAATGAAGGCATTATCGTGATTGCTGCAACCAACCGTGCAGATGTACTGGATAAAGCACTTCTTCGTCCAGGCCGTTTTGACCGTCAAGTTGTGGTTGGTTTGCCAGACATTAAAGGTCGTGAACAAATCCTGAATGTACATTTGAAAAAGTTGCCTTCAGTGACAGGTGTGGATGTTAAAGTTCTTGCACGTGGTACACCGGGCTTCTCGGGTGCGCAATTAGCAAACCTGGTGAATGAAGCTGCTTTATTTGCTGCACGCCGTAACAAAAACACCGTCGATATGCATGACTTTGAAGATGCAAAAGACAAGCTGTATATGGGTCCTGAGCGTAAATCGATGGTACTTCGTGATGAAGAGCGTCGTGCGACGGCTTATCATGAAGCAGGGCATGCGATTGTTGCTGAAAGCTTGCCAGGTACAGATCCTGTGCATAAGGTGACAATCATGCCACGTGGCTGGGCTTTAGGTGTTACCTGGCAGCTGCCTGAATTTGACCAGACCAGCCATTATAAAGACAAAATGTTGAATGAACTTTCGATCTTGTTTGGTGGCCGTATTGCTGAAGAAGTCTTCATTAACCAGATGTCGACCGGCGCTTCAAATGACTTCGAACGTGCAACCAAAATGGCACGTGCAATGGTGACCAAATATGGTATGTCGGACAAACTCGGTGTCATGGTCTATGAAGAAGATGCACAGCAATCTTTCATGGGCAGTATTGGTAGCCGCAGTATTTCGGAAACCACACAACTAGAAGTCGATCGTGAAATTCGTCGAATTCTAGATGAGCAATATAAAATCGCACGCGATATCTTGGAAAGCAAAAAAGATATTGCCCATGCGATGGTGAAAGCCTTGATGGAATGGGAAACCATTGATCGTGATCAAATCCGTGACATCATGGAAGGTCGTGAGCCTCAGCCACCAAAAGTCTATGTTGCAGATAATCCTGTGATTGATGTAACGCCAGATGATGGTCCGTTGACTCCTCCGCCATTGCCAGCGAACTAAGCTCAATAAAAAAACCACCTTCGGGTGGTTTTTTTATGCTTGTCATTTTTGTCATATCTTTTTGAGTGTTATATTGAGCGATTAAAAATGAATAAGAAAAACAAAAATGAATATGCCTGTTCTGGAATCCAGTGTTTACCAGCTTCGTCTTGAACCGTTGAGCTGGGAACATTTTTCTGATTTAGTGGTTGCATGCGCTGAAGAAAATTTAGGTAAGATTTTATATAATTCGGTGCCTTATCTGCATAACTTAAAAAAATATTTTTCTCAAGCTTTCGAACAACAGGCTCAAGGTGAAAGAATGGTTTTTGCCGTAATTGATTTAAACTCCGGCCAAGCAATTGGAACCACCAGTTATCATGATATTAAAGCGGAAATTCCACGTTTTGAAATTGGTTATACCTGGTATGCCAAGCGCTATCACAGAGCTTATGTAAATCGCGTTTGTAAATATCTTTTGTTAAGACATGCTTTTGAAAATTTAAATGCTCAGGTGGTCGGCTTTCGAACTGATCATTTGAATCTTCCCAGCCAAAAAGCGATTGAGGCATTAGGTGCCAAACGAGATGGCATTATCAGGTGTCATATGCTACGTAAAGATGGACAGACTATTCGAGATAGCTATATCTATAGTATTTTAGAAAGTGAATGGGCAGATGTGAAAGCATTATTACAAACTAAACTGATGCAATATTCCCAAAACAATTACTTCGAAATCTAGGTCCTAGCCTTATTCCACTTTGCTTTATTCAGCGATCCATAAGACAATATCGGGGTTATTTTGAGTGAGTATTGAATCATGCAGCTGATGCCTTTGTTACCACATGTATGGACATTTGGTGATTTAAAATTGGACTTATCCCAGCCGCATGTGATGGGGATTCTCAATGTCACCCCAGACTCTTTTAGTGATGGTGGTCGGCATAATCACAAAGAAGATGCAGTCGCACGTGCGCTTGAAATGATCGCTGAAGGCGCGACCGTGATTGATATTGGCGGTGAATCGACCCGTCCAGGTGCCGCAGTGGTAGAAGTGGAAGAAGAAATTCGCCGCGTAGTGCCTGTGGTGGAAGAACTGGCTAAACATAAGGTCATTCTCTCGATTGATACGTCGCAACCTGAAGTCATACGCGCAGCGGTTCGGGCCGGAGCACATATCTGGAATGATGTCCGTGCTTTGACTCGGCCGAATGCATTGCAGACCGCAGCAGAACTCAATATTCCAGTGATCATCATGCATATGCGCGGTGAGCCGACCACCATGAACAATCTGGATCAATATGAGGATGTCACTAAAGATGTGATACGCGAGTTATCCCAACGTGTTCAGGATGCTTTAGATGTTGGAGTAAAAGCGGAAAATATCATGATTGATCCAGGTTTTGGTTTCGCTAAAAATGCCCAGCAAAATTTAAAGCTGTTGCAAGAGTTTTATAAATTGACAGAAATGGGCTATCCGATTTTGTCTGCTTTATCACGTAAACGCTTTATCGGAGCAGTTTTGGATGGGGCAGAACCGCAAGAGCGTGCAGTGGGTTCAGCAACAGCGCATTTGTTGAGTATTCAGCAGGGTGCATGTATGGTACGGGCACATGATGTTAAAGTCACAGCCGATGCGATTAAAGTCTGGCAAGCTATGCAAATGGTTTAAAAATCGAGGCTGGGAAATCCCTACATTGGCAATGTTGTTTGGCTTTTAAGCAACAATATGCTATATAGGCACGCTTAGATTAGATAGTCATCCTTTAGAGTGCCTGTAATGTTTGCAGATTTACTTCTCCCCATGTTCGATGATGAGTATTATCCCGATATTCTGGTTGCTGAAATCAAGCAGCACATCGAACGTTTTGCCCAAAAAGTCGCTAAATCAGGTTTGTCAGATCAAGAAATTTACCAGCTTGCCAATCTGACTGTGGCTGATATCAATATCATGAAACCTCAGTTCGAAGATCTGGATTCGTCTCTGGATGATACTGCCGCGGATTATATTGCCGAAGCCATGATGATGGTGGTGCAAGAGCACGGCCTGTTCGAGATTGAAATGGAAGAACTGATTACCAATCGTGAATGGTGATTTAAGAAAACCCTGCAGATGCAGGGTTTTTTATTGTCTGTTGAAATAATCTTTAAAGCTATTAAAGCGAATTGAGCCGAGTAATTGTTGCTCTTCATTCATGCATTGCTGATAAAGGTTTTGGTAATAAACCTGCAGATTCGATTGACCTTGAATCTGTTGTGGTGTTTTTGATTTGGATTGTTGATAAGCCCAAAAAGCCAGTTGTCGGAGTTTCTGCAACCTGATCTGGTCAATCGCACTACAGGAACTTTTAAATAAAGGTTCCAGGAAGACCACCCCAAAGGAAGAAATCGCTAAAATGATCATACTAATGATGACCAGTACATCCGAATGAATCAGATAAAGGTTGAGCAATAAGCTCAGAAAAATTGGAATTTGCAGATAGAGACAGTTTTGCAAACGCTGACTATAGGCTTTGGAACTAAATTGCGCCTGATATTGTGCATGCCAGATATAAGGATAAAGCAGTGCCATCAGCACAATTAAGGTGACATTAAAGGCAATCGTGGCATTCTTGAAAAAATAATATTCCAGAAATACGGAGCTGAGACTACAGGCTACACAGACCAGAAGGGACAGTAAATTAATCGCGATAACAAACTGGATATTTTGCAAGGCATTAAATTTAAAGCGGCTATAACGCAGCTTAAGGAAAAAAGCGTCTGGATGACGTAATTGTAATGTAGCGAGATCAAAGTGTTTTAATTCTGACATGGGGATTTCGCGCTAAAAGAATAAAATTCAGGCACAAAAAAACCAGCCTAATGCTGGATTTTTTATTGCACCATTTTAATAAATATTAAAATGGTGCCCGAGGCCAGACTCGAACTGGCACGCTTTGTGGGCGGGGGATTTTAAATCCCCTGTGTCTACCGATTTCACCACTCGGGCATGTGCGCAATAATAGAGGACGAAATAAAGCTTGGCAAGCAAATTCCGAAATGATTGCTTTCTTTTCAAGCAATTCCGTGGCTTCTATTCTAAAAATCAGCAAATCAACGTTTTTTAAAATTCAATATTTGCAGATCTTTAAGATGGCCAATGAAAAAGGATAGAGAGAACTATGAATTTTCATCCAGATAGCTGTCGATATCTAGATGCTTGATCGTTTTACAATATTGATGCTCATATTTCAGCAGCCGCGTATATAACCCGGCATAGTGATTTAATTGCTGTTTTAGTTCGGCATACCGAGGATCATGGCTTGAATAAAAACGTAATTTTAGTCGGATCAGGCAGGTTTGTTTATAAGCCCAAAAACAAATTTTACGTAATTGTTGTAGCTGATAGTGCTCAGTATTTTTACTATTTTCCTTGAATAAATTTTCTCGATAAAAGCGCACAAAACCAAAGCTCACGCCAAAGAAGAATAAGCTCCACATCAGCAAACTGCTTTGTATAAAGACCAGATTTAAGGCTTGCATCAGAATCACAATAGCCATCTTGATCGGGGTATGCCGTAATAATTGATACAGCGAATAAGAAGAATGCTGAATCTGGTACAGAATCAAGGTGAGACTCAACATCAGGAACAGTAGAATGGCCAACATGGCATAACTCTGCGCCTGAAATTCGCTGATTTGCACAAAAGATTGCTGTACGAAATCTCCTAACATCAAACTGATGGGAACAAAAATCATGGCGGCCAAGGCCCAAGGAATTAAAAGCTTGGCTTTACCCCAGATTCCACGGATTTTAATCTGACTGTAAAACAGGTAATTTCCTTTAAATGCAGTCGGATATTGGCGCTTAAGTTGCTGCAGCAACAAAGTCACTTGCGTAGTGGGCATCATCCAGAGATTAATTTAATATATAGATGAAGCACTATAGTCGATTTTGCGCAAAATCGCAGAAGAAATGCAGTTTCAGGTCGCAGCGCTGTTTTAATCGTGAAGATTTTGATTTTTTAGCGTCGAATTATGCGAAAATAGCCGATTCAAGATTTATTTTTTTAAGGACAGTTTATGACTGATCAATCTCCTCAGGCGTTAAGCGACATCGAAATTTTAGACATCCTGCAAAGTATGAAAAAGGATGAGCTAAATACTGAGGCGCAAGCAGCAATTCGTCAGGGTGGTAAAGCTGGTCGTCAGGAAGCGCATAAAGCAGCCTTAGTAGCATTGAATCAGTCATTTGAAGACAAGTTTGTCGAAGCCGTATCTTTGGCTTTGGGTCTAAATGCAGCACAAATCAAAAAAATCCGTTATAAAAAAGACCGGATCCGTATTTTAAAAGCGCGCGGTATTGATTATATGGCAATTGATGGTGCTGAAACTGCACAGGTACTGTCACAAATTGCCCAAGCAATTGTGCGTGAAGATGCAATTGTCACCCATGACCTGCATAATATTTTCCCATTCTGGAAAGAAGGCTGGCCTATGGTGCAATTCGATAATGCCTACAAAATTTTAGAAGATGATATCCAGATTCACTATCAAGCCGTTCTTGAGGCTTTATTAGCAAAAATCTAAGCTGTAACTAGATATAAACAAAAGCATCTTCGGGTGCTTTTTTTAATCACGATACATCAGTGCAATCAGCCAACTGATGGGCAAAATAAATAAACGCCACCAGGTAATCAAGGGCCAATAAAAATACTCTCCAAATCTCAAGGTGGAGTCGAATCCTTGACGGCGACGTTCATGTGGGTAGGGAATAATGAAAACCGTTAAAGCCATCAGAATGATGGCTGCGAGTAAAAGCAGGGGATTCTGTTGTTTGGCAAAGAAGAAGTAAAACAAATACAAGGCTGAATAAAAAAACAGACATGCCAATAATGCAGAAATATTCATCACTCACCTTATGATTTTTTTATTAGAATAATTTTTACTATTTCTTAGAAGGAAGAACCAGACTAATCTGATTCTTCTTGAATAACTGAATTGGTTTCGATCAAGCGGGTCACCAGTAACTGGTCAATTTTAAAATGATCGACGTCAACCACTTCAAACTTATAAGCACCAAATATCACTGCATCTGCAGGACGTGGAATCTTGCGTAATTTATACATCATGAAGCCAGCGATGGTTTCATAATTTTCATCATCAGGCATTTCATCAATTTCAAGCGCATGCTTGATGTCTTCAATCGGCGTGCTGCCTTCAATCAGCCAGGAATTATTGTCACGTTTAATAATTTGCTGATCGGCTTCAATAGGCGTCACCCAGTCACCCATCACGGTAATCATAATATCGGAAAGGGTAATTACCCCAACGACCAGCGCATATTCATTAATGACGACGGCAAACTTTTCCTTGGTAGAACGGAAACGGTCCAGAACTTCCGATAAGGTCAAAGTATCCGGAATGGTCAAGACATTACGGATGGTATTTTCGTTTAGCTGCAACAGTGACTGGTTGTTCAGAATACGCACCAGAATGTCTTTGGCATCGACATAGCCAATCACACTGTCGATGTCATTACTACACACCAGAAACTTGGAATAGGGATATTCCGCCAGCTTTTGCCGAATACTTTCTTCCGGTTCATTCAAGGTGAAAAACACCACATTTTCGCGTGTGGTCATACTCGAAGGCACGTTACGCTCTTCCAGCTCGAATACGTTTTCAATGAAATGGTGTTCCTGCTTCTGGAGTACACCGGCCTGTGCACCCGCATCCATCACTGCAGAAATATCATCAAAAGTAATATTGTCATCACGAATAGTATTTACTTTAAACAGACGGAACAGCATGTTGGCAATCGCATTGATAAACCAAGCCAAAGGTTTGCAGACTTTAATGAAAATCTGAATTGGCTCGATGACTGAGACTGCGATCTTTTCTGGCGCAATCATGGCCAGACGTTTCGGCATCAGGTCTGCAAATAAAATAAATAATGAAGTGACGACCGTAAAGGAAAGCGCAAAGCTGATATTGTCAGCCCAAGGTCCTTGGTAAAAGCGGGAAACAAAATTATAAATATAAGGACGGAAGGCACCTTCACCTAAAATACCACCAAGAATGGCAACTGCATTTAAACCAATTTGGGAGGCTGCAAAGAAGTCTGCAGAATTTTCTTGTAGATCTAAAACTTTTTGAGCGCGATGATCACCCGACTCAGCCAGAATTTTAAGTTTGACTTTACGGGCACCAGCGAGGGCAATTTCAGTTAAAGATAAAAAACCGGCCCCCGTGATGAGTATTAAGATAATCACAATATTTTGTAAGAGGCTCACAAATCCACCTGTGGATGAATAGTATCTTGGGATATTTTTAACACAAAAAAAGACTTGAGGTGTAACAATGACATCTCAAGTCTTCGAAGTATAATCTTAAAAAATAAGAATTTAGAAGACTTTGAGTTTAATAATGTGAAAATTGAGAATTATTGCTCAGGAATTCACGGTTTTCTTCTTCAATCATCTGGCGGGCGACATATAAAATCAGCTGACGTAACCAGCGATGCGCCGGATGATGATGCAATAAAGGACACCATGCCATTTTCAATTCAAATTCAGGAATATAAAACGGCGGATCTTTGAGAATTAAATTGTGATTCTTGGCTTGCAAACGTGCAATGCGTGAAGGCAGTGTTGCGACCAGATCGACATTGGCAGCCAATAATCCCGGCATTTGATAGTGACGGGTAAAGACTGAGATTTTACGTTTCTGGCCAATACGTTCTAAAGCCTGATCGATCCAGCCTAAACCGGCCTGTTTTTCAGGATTTACCCCGAAGCCAACACCCATACCGGTTTTGGAAACCCAGATATGCTGTGCATCCAGGTAACTTTTAAGGTTTAAGTTGCTTGCGGCAGGATGCTTGTTATTTAAAAGGCAAGAAAAGCTGTCACGCCAGACCAAAACCTGATGAAAACTTTGCGGGATTTCATTAAAACGGTTGATTGCCAGATCGACCTTGCCTTGTTCCATGTCACGATATGACACGTCACTTGGCGTCAGGAAGTCTAATACCACGTTCGGTGCTTCTGAACGTAGGGCTTTAACCAGACGTGGAACCAACGTGGCTTCTGCATAATCCGAGGTCATGATCCGGAAGACACGATTTGAGGTATATGGACGGAACTCGGTACGTGGTTCCAGGATCATCGACAGATCAGCGAGCGCATCTCGAATGCGGGGCTGCAATTCTAAGGCACGTTCAGTGGGTGTCATGCCTTCAGAAGAACGAATCAGGAGGGGATCATTAAATAAATTGCGTAATCGGCGTAAGATGTTACTCATGGCAGGCTGGGTAACGCCCAGTTGTTCTGCTGCACGTGTGACATTTTTTTCGCGAAGAAGTACATCAAGATAAATTAATAGATTGAGATCGACCCGCTCCAGATTCATAAAAGAAATACCGAGAATAAATACAAGAAATTATGAAGATTATGCCATAATTGCCGGGCCTTGTGTAAAGCGTCGATGAAAAAAAGCCATGTGCTCACTGATAAAGTTTACAAAATTAACACAGGCTTAAGCTCCATTATTCAAAGTGTACATAAGAGAAAAGATGCACGTTAAATAGAATATCATTTAGCCTTTTTATAGAGGGAAATGAAAACCATCTTTTCGCTTTAAAAGAACATGAGAAAGGCTGTTCTTACGTTCAGTATTTGAGTGAAAAGTACACTAAATCGAGAATTCATCAAGTTGAATAAATCATCAAAGATCAGTATTTTTTAAAGATAAAAGGGCATAAACCCCATATCCAGACTTAAGTCTAATGAATTATTTTTAAGCAACATGTGGAAATTTTATCCATTTTTATTTTTAAATAAATATATATAAAACATAATCTTAATATAATCTATCAAGATTGTACTAAGACTTTGATCTACTCATTTTTTAAATAAATACTGAAGATTCTTGCAGACTATTGGATTAATTTTCATAAGCCAACTAATCTTTAGCTATCCCAACGGATCGTCGAAAATCTGAACAAGTCATTGAGGGTGTGATTTGAGCGGTTCGTTGCAGAAAAATCCTAATATTATTACAGGAATATATCATGACTACATACCAAACAGCGATTGATGCAATCCGCGAATTAAAAGCGAAATTCGGTAACACTTGGGCAGACATCAGTCCTGAAGATGCTGCGCGTATGCAACTTCAAAACCGTTTCAAAACTGGTTTAGACATTGCGAAATATACAGCGGCAATTATGCGTCGTGATATGGCTGCTTATGATGCAGACTCTAGCAAATACACTCAATCACTAGGTTGCTGGCACGGTTTCATCGCGCAACAAAAAATGATTGCGAACAAAAAATACTTCGGTACAACTGAACGTCGCTACATCTACCTTTCTGGTTGGATGGTTGCAGCGCTTCGTTCAGAATTCGGTCCACTTCCTGACCAATCTATGCACGAAAAAACGTCTGTTCCTGCATTGATCGAAGAAATCTACACATTCTTACGTCAAGCTGACGCGAAAGAATTAAACGACTTGTTCCGTGCACTTAAAAAAGCACAAGAAGCGGGCGACACTGCTAAAGCAGCTGAAATCACTTCACAAATCGACAACTTCCAAACTCACGTTGTGCCAATTATTGCGGACATCGACGCTGGTTTCGGTAACGAAGAAGCGACTTACTTACTTGCTAAGAAAATGATCGAAGCGGGTGCTTGTGCACTACAAATCGAAAACCAGGTTTCTGATGCGAAACAATGTGGTCACCAAGCTGGTAAAGTAACAGTTCCACACGAAGACTTCATCGCGAAAATCCACGCTCTTCGCTATGCATTCCTGGAAATGGGTCTTGACGACGGTATCATCGTTGCACGTACTGACTCTGAAGGCGCTGACTTGACTCAAAAAATCCCAGTGGTTAAAGAGCCAGGCGACATCGCTTCTCAATACATTAGCTACTTAGACACAACTGAAATCGACATTTCAGAAGCTCAAGAAGACGAAATCCTGATCAAGCGTGATGGTAAACTTCACCGTCCTAAACGTCTTGCTTCTGGTCTATACCAGTTCCGTGAAGGCACTCAAATCGACCGCGTTGTACTTGACTGTGTAACTAGCCTACAAAACGGTGCTGACCTTCTTTGGATCGAAACTGCGACTCCAAACGTTGCTGAAATTGCTCACATGGTTAACCGTGTACGTGAAACAGTTCCAAATGCGAAACTTGTTTATAACAACTCGCCTTCGTTCAACTGGACTTTAAACTTCCGTCAACAAGCGTATGACCGTTGGGTTGCTGAAGGTAAAGACGTTTCTGCTTACGACCGTGCTAAGTTAATGAGCGCTGAGTACGATGCAACTGAACTGGCTGCTGAAGCTGACGAAAAAGTTCGTACATTCCAAGCTGATGCTGCTCGTGAAGCGGGTGTGTTCCATCACTTGATCACACTTCCGACTTACCACACAGCTGCGCTTTCTACTCATGAGCTTGCTCAAGGTTACTTCGGTACTGAAGGTATGTTGGCTTATGTTGCTGGCGTACAACGTAAAGAAATCCGCGGCGGTATCGCATGTGTTAAACACCAAGCAATGGCTGGTTCTGACATCGGTGATGACCACAAAGAAATCTTCGCTGGTGACAATGCATTGAAAGCTGGTGATGATTCTAAAAACACAATGAACCAGTTCAGCGCTTAATCCGCTTAATTGATTCACCAAAAAACCCTGCATCTGCAGGGTTTTTTGTTTGGAAAAATGCTATTAATAAATAGGGAAGAGCAATCTCAAGAACGTGCTCAAGAGGGATAATCCATAATTTCTCCATGATTGGTTTTTATCGCAGCTTTTATGTGTTTAATTCTTGCATTCTAGTGCTATGTCACTGAATATTTGGATATAGCATGCTTATGTTCTGCATCAATTTACCCCTATTTAATTAAAAGTGACCCGGACTTATGCTGTCTAAATTTTTTATCCACCGCCCGATCTTTGCTGGGGTACTGGCGATTGTTGTCATGGCAATCGGCCTGTTCGCAGTGATGAACCTGCCAGTGGAACGTTATCCGGACATTGCCCCGCCAAGGATAACGGTGGCAGCAACTTATAGCGGCGCTTCTGCGGAAACTGTGGAAGAAAGCGTGACTCAAGTGCTGGAACAGCAAATCAAAGGCATTGATCATCTGCTGTATTTCAGTTCGAGTAGTGATTCTTCAGGACGCAGCCGGGTCAGCATTAGCTTTGAGAATGGTACCGATCCGGATACTGCACAGGTGCAGGTACAAAATGCGATTAATGGGGTACTAAACCGATTACCGGAAGATGTACAACGCCAAGGTGTCAATGTCTTTAAATCGCTCGGTGATACCCATATGGTAATTAGCCTGTATGATGAGTCGGGGCGCAGCAACAATATTGAACTTTCCGACTATCTGATGACCCATCTGGAACAGGACATTTCCCGGATTGAAGGCATTGGTGAGGTGGATGTTTTTGGTTCACAATATGCGATGCGGATCTGGCTGAATCCGGCAAAATTAAAACAATATAACCTGATGCCAAGTGATGTGCGTGCTGCGATTGAAGCCCAGAATACTCAGGTCGCTGCTGGTGCGATTGGTGATCTTCCAGCCATAGACGAGCAATACCTGAATGCCAAAGTTACTTCAGGTTCACGGCTAAAAACCGTGGAAGAATTCCAGAATATTATTGTCAAATCGGATCGTGCCGGCAGCTTTATTTATTTGAAAGATATTGCGCGGGTGGAACTGGGTGCTGAAAATTATCAATCTTATAGTACCAATAATGGTTATCCATCAGCAGGTCTGGGTATTTCACTGGCCTCAGGGGCCAATGCCATTGCCACCTCTAATCTGATTAAGGCTGAAATTGCCCATATTTCCCAGCAATTGCCTGAAGGCTATAAAATTGCTTACCCACGTGACAATACGCCTTTTGTACAAGAATCAATTAAAGAAGTGATCAAAACCCTGATCGAAGCCGTGATCTTGGTCATCATTGTGATGTTCATTTTCTTGCAGAACTGGCGTGCCACTTTGATTCCTACCGTGACTGTTCCAGTGGTGATTTTGGGTACTATGGCGGTGCTGTATGCACTGGGTATGAGTATCAACACCTTAACCTTATTTGCGCTGGTTCTGGCGATCGGCCTGTTGGTGGATGATGCGATTGTTGTGGTGGAAAACGTCGAACGGTTGATGCATGAAAAGCAACTGTCTGCCAAGGACGCGGCCCTGGAATCCATGCAGGAAATTAGTGGAGCACTGATCGGGATTACTTTGGTTTTGACCGCAGTCTTTATTCCGATGGCTTTCTTTGGTGGTTCGACTGGCGTGATCTATCGCCAATTTTCTATCACTTTGGTTGCGGCCATGTCGCTGTCCTTAATGGTGGCATTGATTCTAACCCCAGCATTGTGCGCGCTTATTCTAAAACCGAATCCTAAACCGGCAAAATGGGCATCCTGGTTTAACCAGAAACTGGATCATTTAAAACATCGTTATCTGAATTTGTCTAAACTCACGGTCCAGCGTCAGGCAATCTGTTTGCTGCTGTTTGCCGGATTGATCGGTGTGTTTGCGCTGTTCTATCGTGCCTTGCCGACCAGTTTCTTACCGAGTGAGGATCAGGGGATCTTAAGCTTGCAAATCAAATTGCAGGAAGGCGCTCCGATGAAAAATACCATTCAGATCGGTGAAGAAGTCCGTAAGTATTTTTTGGATCAGGAACAAGCTAATGTCAATCTGGTGATGATCCGTTATGGGCGAAATTTCTCTGGAACTGGTCAGAACCTCGCGACCGGTTTTGTAGCGTTGAAACATTGGGATGAGCGTTCCGGTCAGGACAATACTGCACAATCGATTCGTGAACGGGCTTTGAAGCATTTCCAGAGTAATCGCAATGCACAAATTAATGTGTCCATGCCAGCTTCAGTCAATGGTCTGGGACAAACCGATGGTCTGGATTTCTGGATTCGAGATATCAATGGCAATGGCCGGCAATATCTGGAACAGCAATTTAAAGCGCTGGAAGCTCGGGCGGGCAACTATACAAGCTTTGAAAATCTGGGCAAGCGTTCTAATCCTGACAAAGCAGAACTACGTGTCAATATTGATCAAAAACAGGCCATGGCCAACGGCCTGACTCAATCGGCAATCAACAGTACTTTATCCAGTGCTTGGGGCGGCAGTTATATCAATGACTTTATTGATCGTGGTCGGATTAAACGGGTGATTATGCAGGGTGATGCTGAATTCCGCTCTAAGCCGGAAGATCTGGCACAGTGGCATGTACGAAATGACCAAAATCAGATGGTGCCTTTCAGTAACTTCTCGCAAGTGGGCTGGAGTGGTGGTCCTGAAGTGGTCAACCGCTTTATGGGGTATACCGCATTGCAAATGGAAGCCGATCGGGCCAAAGACAGCAGTTCCGGCCAGGCCATGCAAGATGTGGAAGCTTTAATTGCCGAGCAGGAAGGGGTGGATGTGGTCTGGAGCGGTCTTTCTTTCGAGGAAAAACAGTCCAATAATCAGGCGATCTGGCTGTATCTGATTTCAATTGGTTTTATTTTTCTTTGTCTGGCGGCTTTATATGAAAGCTGGAGCATTCCAACCGCCGTGATGTCAGCTATTCCACTCGGGATTGGCGGCAATATTATTTTCAGTTATCTGGCTGGTTTCCCGAATGATATCTATTTCCAGATTGCCTTGCTGACTACCATTGGTCTGTCCTGTAAGAATGCCATTCTGATTGTGGAATTTGCTTCATTAGCGCAGCAACAAGGTAAATCGGTAGTAGAAGCCGCACTAGAAGGTGCATCTTTACGTCTACGTCCAATTTTGATGACTTCTTTGGCCTTTGGCGCAGGGATTTTACCGCTGGTCTTTGCTACAGGCGCTGGTGCGGTGAGTCGTCAGGAAATTGGCGTGAGTGTATTTGGTGGTGTCATTTTTGGAACATTGCTGGTGCTGATTTTTATTCCATTTATGTATGTTTTAATTCGTCGACTCATCATCAAAAAATCGCGTGCTTAAAATAAAGGAAAACTCTAGAGCTGAAAAATCCCCGTTTATACGGGGATTTTTTTATCGCCAAAACTCGTCCAATGACTGGTTGCGTTTTCAGCATGGTGTGAAAATTGCTATAGAAATCATCTATTCATACAAGAATGCGTCGTGAGAATGCATCTGATGGGGATTTTTATTCATGTTGTCACGCTTTTTTATTTATCGACCTAAATTTGCAACTGTGATCGCCATTATCATGATGGTGTTAGGAATTTTTGCACTGCAAAAAATTCCTATTGAGCATATGCCGAATATGGATGCACCTGCGTTAGGTGTTTCTGCGGGGTATCGTGGTGCATCTGCGGAAACCGTTGAGCAATCGGTCACACAAATTTTAGAACAAGCGGTAAAAGGCATTGAAGGTTTGGAAAGCTTTCAGTCCAACAGTAGCGTGGGGCGTGCAAATCTGACCCTGTCGTTTGAGCAAGGAGTAGATCTCGATCAGGCACTGTTGCAAGTGCAAAATGCAGTCAATGGTGTGCTAAGTCGATTGCCTGAAGAAACCCAGCAAAATGGAGTGGCTGTTTATAAACAAGGTTATGATCAATTTGCATTACTGAGTTTATATGATGAATCAGGGAAGGCGACACCGACAGAGCTTGCTGACTATTTAATGGTGCATGTCGAACCGCGTTTTTCGCGTATTGACGGAATGGGTGAGGTGGAGCTTTATGGCGCAGGCTATGCGATGCGCATTTGGCTCAATCCACATAAACTACGCCAATTTAATCTGATGCCGAGTGATATTCGCAATGCAGTCGAGGCACAAAATGCACCACTTGTGTCAGGTTCTATTGGTGGATTACCGACAGCACAAGATCAATACATGAATGCCAAGGTCAGTGCAGGATCACGTTTAAGTAGCATTGATGAATTTGAAAAAATTATTGTGAAAACAACAGATTCAGGTTCAGTACTGTACTTGAAAGATGTCGCACGTGTTGAGTTAGGGGCAGAAAGTTATAACCATTTAAATTATACCAACGGTCATTTATCCGCTGCATTATCGATTCAATTGGCGCCACGGAGTAATGCGATTGCGGTTTCAGAGCAGATGCAAACGGTATTGAAAAATGCCCAAGCCAATTTGCCTGCACATTATCAATTACGTATGACCATGGACAAAACCCCATTTATTACCAGTTCAATTGAACAAGTCGCGAAAACTCTGGTTGAAGCGATGGTACTGGTGGTTTTGGTGATGTTTATCTTCCTGCAAAACTGGCGCGCTACTATTATTCCTGCAGTCACGATTCCGATTGTAGTTTTAGCCACATTTGCGGTGCTGTATGTACTGGGAATGAGCTTAAACAGTTTTACCTTGTTTGCCCTGATTTTGGCGATTGGCCTGTTGGTCGATGATGCCATTGTGGTCGTGGAAAACATTGAACGTTTGATGCATGAAGAACATTTGGATGCTCAGGCTGCAGCTTTAAAGTCAATGAAGGAAATCAGCGGTGCATTGATCGGGATTACTTTGGTCTTAACTGCTGTATTTATTCCCATGGCATTTTTTGGCAGTATGACAGGAGTCATCTATCGTCAGTTTTCCATCACGTTGGTCGTGGCAATGCTACTTTCTTTATTGGTGGCACTCATCATCACCCCTACATTTGCAGCGCAACTGCTAAAACGTCAACCACATCAACCAAAATGGGCACAGCGTTTTAATCGTGGCATGGATAAGCTCACCATACGTTACCAAAAGCTTTCTGCACGTAGCATGCAGTCTAAAATGACGATGTTGGCTGTATTTAGTATATGTGTTTTAGGCTTTGGCTGGCTTTATAAAACCTTGCCCGAAGGGCTAATGCCAACGGAAGATATGGGCTTTGTCATGGGTCAAATTGTGATGCCGGGCAATGCACCACGTTCTGAGATAGAAAAAGTAGGGCGTGAAGTCCAGGACTATTTAATGCAGCATGAATCTGAGTGCATTCAAAGCATTGGGATTTGGTATAGCGGAAACAATGTTGGGGTTGGGCCTTATCGTGGTCAGCTATTTGTCGTATTAAAGGACTGGGCAGCGCGTAAAAATCCTGAAGATACCGTCTTTGCTATTGTAGATCGTGCACAAAAGCACTTTGCCAATCATACCAATGCCCAGATTTTCTTTATGGCACCTTCTATGTCAAATAATGGACGTGTGGTCGACTTCTGGTTACAAGATCTAGATTCTCGGGGTAGCGAGTTTTTACAGCAATCCTTCTCTGAGATTGAAACTCGTGCCAAAGCAAAATCATCGATTGAATATTTACAACTTGATGTACCCAAAGATAGTGCTGAGCTGAATATTAAACTGGATATAGAACGTTTACTCAAATATGCCGTACCTCAGCAAAGTTTTAACAGTACGTTGGCTACGGCTTGGAGTGGTACCTATATCAATGACTTTATTGATCGTGGACAAATCAAACGGGTCATCATGCAAGGCGAAGCGGAGTTCCGTTCTAAACCTGAAGATTTGGCACATTGGCATGTCCGCAATAGCACAGGCGAAATGTTATCGTTTAATCAATTCACTACGCTAAATTGGCAAGGTGGACCGAATAGTATCAATCGTTATATGGGCTATAACGCCGTGCCTGTATATGCAGGTATTCCCAAAGATCAATTTTCGAGTCAAACCATGCAAGATGTCGAAGCTTTAGTTGATGAACAAGATGGAGTAAATTTGGCCTGGAGTGGAGCTGCCCTAGAAGAAAAACGCAGCAGTGGACAAGCTATTTTCTTGTATCTAATTTCGATTGCCTTTATTTTCTTATGTTTAACGGCACTCTATGAAAGCTGGACGATTCCTGCTGTGGTGTTGACCGCGATTCCTCTGGGCGTGGGAGGAAGTATTCTGTTCTGTGTCTGGTTTGGTTTTGCGAACGATATTTACTTTCATATCGCCTTGCTGACGACTATCGGTCTGTCCTGTAAAAATGCAATTTTGATTGTAGAGTTTGCTGCACAAGCAGAGCGGGCAGGTCATACTCCGTTTCAGGCCGCGATAATGGCTGCGGGCTTACGCTTGCGTCCTATTGTCATGACTTCCATTGCATTTGCAGCGGGCGTACTGCCTTTGATGTTTGCCACCGGCGTCAGTGCAATCAGCCGGCAGGAGATTGGCAGTAGTGTTTTTGGTGGGGTGCTATTTGCCACTGTCCTGGTACTGCTGTTTATTCCCTTTATGTATGTATTGATTCGTAGTCTGATGATTAAAAAAACGGTTTCTCAATCAGTGGTGATAGAGCATCCATCTTTAGAAAGTGAACAAGCCTGACTCAGTCAGGCTTTTTTCTGGCTAAATATCGAGGAATTGATTTATACAAAAAATATCGTCATATTGCAGCATGATCATTAAAATTATTCACATAAAAAATTAGGATACATAGGGATCAGGACAAACCTCTCTTGAATGCCAGACTTTTATAATGAGCTGCTTATGCCGACAATTTCAGAAAAAATCCAGCATATCCAACAACAATTGCATTCTGAAAATCACAACATTGCTGTAGGTTTACTCAGTCAGCTGAATGTCGCCGATCAGGCGCGCATTTTAAGTCGTTTAGATGCTCGGCAACAGGCCCGAATTTTAAAGGAACTGAATGAATCGAGCTTGGTCTATGCTTTTATGCCCCTAGGGCAGCAGTTAAACGTGGCACAGCACTTATCTATTTCAGAACTTGTTCCCATTCTGGACGCGATGCCTTCTGATGATTTTGTCGATATTTATAAGCAGTTTTCGCCGCCGCTACAGCTGCAATTGATGGGTGCATTATCTGAAGAGTCCCAGCAGACACTCAAAGATCTGGCCATCTATCCGGAAGGCACGGCTGGGGCCATGATGAGCTCAAGTTTTGTGACGCTCTTACCCGATTTAACCATGGATGAAGCGATACAGGCTTTACGTGTAGTGACCGCGGGGCAGGAAACCCTGTATCTGATATATATTGTCGATGCAGAAAAACGGCTGATCGGTGTGATTTCCTTAAGGCAGATCATACAGGCCTTACCTGAGCTGAGCATTGCCGAGGTGATGCAACGTGACGTCATTTCTGCTCAGGTAACAGATGATCAGGAAATTGTAGCTCGAGCCTTGGCCTACTATGATTTTATTGCTCTGCCTGTAGTTGATGCACAGCAAAAACTCTTAGGAATTGTCACCTATGACGATGCAATGGACATTGTCGAAGCCGAAACCACGGAAGATATTTTAAAGTCGGGTGCAGTAACGCCGTTGACTGAAATGAGCCTTAAAACTGCCCCGATTTTGACCCTGTATCAGAAGCGGGTCTTTTGGCTGGTCATTCTGGTTTTTGGCAGTCTGCTCTCTGGAATCGGCATTGCACACTTTGAAGAGATCATTGCCGCACATATCGTGCTGGTATTTTTCTTGCCGCTTTTGGTGGGGAGTGGCGGGAATGCCGGTTCGCAATCAGCCACCTTGATGGTGCGTGCTTTGGCCACAGGCGATGTCGAGTTCAAGGACTGGTTTAACCTGCTCAGTCGTGAATCGCTGGTGGCGCTATGTTTAGGTGGCACCATGGCGATTGCGGTATCCATTCTCGGTTATATCCGGGGAGATATCATGGTCGCTGTGGTGCTGGCCATCAGCATGCTTGGGATTGTGTTGATGGGCTGCCTGATCGGCATGAGTCTGCCTTTTATTTTAAATAAACTCAAACTTGATCCTGCCAGTGCTTCGGCGCCGTTGGTGACTTCCATCTGCGATGCTACTGGTGTGATTCTGTATTTATTTGTGGCTTCCAAATTGTTGTTTTAATTCACAAATTGATACATCAGCGTATAAAAAATACTTTATGCTCAAGAAAATCAGCATTATTTCTGGAATAACCTATGCCTGAGCCTGAACAAAAACCAAAACTAAGCCAACAAGAGGTAATACGTCTGGAACGTGATCTGGCCAAGTTTGCCAATATGATGGATTCCGTGGTGCGTATTCCATTTACCAAGCAAGGGGTGGGGGCAGACGCGGCTTTGAGTACGATTCCGGTTGCTGGAGATATTGCCGGTTTTGTACTGACCTGTTATGCCATTCATAAGGCCAAACAGATCGGGGTGCCGAGTGCCAAACTCAATCCAGTGATGAAGATGGCGGCGATCGATGCGGTAGTAGGATTTATTCCGGTGGCGGGCACGGTCTTTGATATTTTTATCCGGCCCAGTCGTAAGGCACTCGATGTCGTGCACTTGCATATTCGTGAGGAATACCAGATTAGCAGCGACCGGCATGTAGTGCACCCATTTTTGCATGAAAGTCTGGAACGTAAACAGCAGCAATCTGTATTCTGGCGCAATCCCGTGGTGGCCTGGATCTGGATTCACATCCCCGATATTTTAGGTACTTTATTCCTGATTGTATTTGTCTTCGCGATCGGATGGGGTGCTATGGCGCTATATCAATGGTTCAGCCAATGATAGGCTAGCTAAAAAATAATTAAATCCAATAAAAAAAGCCTGCAACTGCAGGCTTTTCTTAAATCAAAACTAAAGTTTTACTTAAGCACAATCTAGTTGTTGCAATGCAGCGACACGCTGTTCGATGCTTGGATGCGTCTGGAACAATGCAGCAAGGCTAAAGCCTTCTTCTTTACCCGCAGAAATCGCAAATGCTTTCATTTCTTTCGGCATGGCATCTGGCATTTCAGATTCTGCCTGTAAGCGCAGTAATGCTGAAATCATGGCTTGTTTACCTGCCAAACGTGCACCTGCTTCATCAGCACGGTATTCACGATGACGAGAGAACCACATCACAATCGACGACGCCAAGATACCGAACACGATATCCAGTACAATAGTAATCACGAAATAGGCAATACCCGGTGCTTCACCTTCTTCACGACCAAAGACATTGCGGTCAATAAAATCACCCGCGACACGTGCGAAGAACATCACGAAGGCGTTTACTACGCCTTGGATCAGTGCCAGAGTGACCATGTCACCATTGGCAACGTGACCGATTTCATGCGCCAATACAGCACGAAGTTCGTCTTTGTTCATACGCTCAAGCAAGCCGGTTGATACCGCAACGAGAGCATCGTTTTTGTTCCAGCCAGTGGCAAAGGCATTCGACTGGTAAGAAGGAAAAATACCCACTTCCGGCATTTTAATGCCCGCACGCTGAGAAAGTTGTGCAACTTCTTGGAGCAACCAGGCTTCAGCTTGGTTACGAGGTGCATTCGGGTCAATCAGTTCAGTACCCGTGGTCTTTTTCGCCATCCATTTAGACATGAACAGGGAAATCATTGAGCCGACCATACCGAACACAAAACAGATGACCAACAGGTTGCCTAGATTCAAGCCACCTGCGCCATGGTAACTACCGACACCGAAGAGTGACAAGATAATGCCAGCTACAACCAGTACCGCGAGGTTGGTTAGCAAGAACAAACCAATCCGCATCATTGAGAAATCCTCTTATTACAGAAAAATAATCTGATTATTAAATGTAAATCATTGAATTCAATATGCGGTGAAATCGAGAAGAATTCAAGGAAAAAATAGCATTTGGCTACAAAAAACACAGGATATTTTTTGTACAAACTGAAACATAGGTCTTTAAAAACAAAGCTGTTTAGGAATTATTCACTCAAATATATTTTTGCAGATGCTGACGCATTCGCGGTGGCATAAGAGCCTGCCGGTGCATCGGTGAAACTGCCATCCGCTTGAGCAATGATCTGACGCTGATACTTGGCAGCCTGAATATTGGAAGCTGTGGTGGTTCCAGTCGAATAATTGTCAGAACTGGCAATCACACGGCCAGTATCAGAAGATGCTGTATAGGCAGCACTATGATTACCTAGACCTTGAGCATATAGGTTCTGATAACGGCTGCTGACACGACGGACATAGTCCTGAGTTTCACGAAACGGTGGCACGCCCTTATATTTGGCAACATTACCTTCACCGGCATTATAGCCGGCCAGTGCCAAGGTAGTATTGCCATTAAAACGTTTCAATAACCAGGCCAGATATTTGGCACCTGCCATAATATTCTGCTGCGGGTCATAAGCATTGCTGACATTAAAACGACGGGCAGTCGCGGGCATGAGTTGCATTAAGCCCTGTGCACCGACTGGAGAGCGTGCCTGTACATTAAAACCGGATTCGGTATGCATCACAGCTTTAATCAAGCCTTCAGACACGCCATAGGTTTGTGCTGCCTGACGGATGATCGAGTCATAGGCATTTTTATTTTTACTATAGCTAGGTAACACGGAAGCTTCACTCGAACCCCAGTTACTATAACTATGAATATTGCTGTCGGGATAATAAGTTTTCTTTTCTACCTGCAGGTGATTATAGCGACTTTTCTTATTGGTCAATAAAGTACTGCCATTACTGTCGCGTAATTGATAGATCGTTTGACCAGCATAAGCAAAATGACAACAGCTTGCCAATAGCAAACCACTGATCCCATAACGCCCCAAAACATGCACATTTATTTTCATTGTTTATATTAAGTAAACACAAGCGAGAAAAATTTAATAAAGAGTTTAACAAAAAATTACGGAATGAAAAGACTTGTGCGCTGCATTTATAAACGAGTTTGTAAATGCAAGTCTTTTTTTACATTTTAGCGATAGAAAAAAAAATATGATTTAATTTAAAACCTTAGGCTTGACAGGGTTAACTATTTGATTTTTATTAATAATTAAATTGATCAAAAAATAATCAATTCAAAGAAAAGCCTTATCTTTTGAGCCGGACAAGTTGTCAAGTCTGTTTCAATCCACAAAGTTATCCACAGCTTTTGTGGACAACTGTGGAAAAGTCCAAAAGATAAGCATCTTGACTAAAAAATGAACGCAATCGTTCAATATATCAATCTAAATAAAACATGAAAATGAAACTAATAAGACATTTTCATGAAAATAAATTCTTTTGATGCGATAGCGGTCCGAATCGGCTAAAATTGCGCGGTATTTTTTTTATGGGTTAATCTCGTCTATGTACTCGCCAGTTGAGTCCGAACAAGGATTTAATTTCAAACCTGAACTGCCAACAAGCTCAGCCTACTACCGTTTGTTGAAGAAGCTTCGCCGCCAGGTCGGACATGCCATTCGTGACTTCAAGATGATTGAAGAAGGCGATAAGGTCATGGTGTGTATTTCTGGTGGTAAAGACAGTTATACCCTGTTGGATATCCTGCTACAGTTCAAGCGCATCGCACCGATCAATTTCGATGTAGTGGCTGTGAATCTGGACCAGAAACAGCCAGGCTTCCCGGAAGATGTATTACCGCGTTATTTAGAAGAAAATAACATTCCGTATTACATTTTGGAAAAAGACACCTACAGCATCACCAAAAAGTTGACGCCTGAAGGTAAAACCTACTGTGCAGTCTGTTCGCGTTTGCGTCGTGGTTCTTTATACGGTTTTGCGCAGGAAATTGGTGCGACCAAGGTTGCCTTAGGCCATCATCGTGATGATATCTTGGCGACTTTCTTCCTGAACCTGTTCCATGGCGGCAGCTTGAAAGCTATGCCACCAAAACTGTTGTCTTCAGACAAAAAGAACATTCTGATTCGTCCACTGGCCTATGTGGAAGAAAAAGACATCATTAAATATGCAGAAATGCGTCAATTTCCAATTATTCCATGTAATTTATGTGGCTCTCAGGACAACCTGCAGCGCGCAATTATCAATGACATGTTACGTGATTGGGATAAAGCACATCCAAAACGTCTGCACAGCATTTTTGGCGCATTGCAAAATGTTTCGCCATCACAGCTAGTCGATCGTGAATTATTTGATTTTGAAGTTCTGGATAGCCAGCGTGAATTCGACTTCAAAGGTGGTGATTCAACTGAAGAAGCGGTGGAAGGCGAGAACCGCCGGATCAATATGGTTAATCTGGGCTTTGCTGCAGACTAATTTTAGAACGTGTAGACATCAGCCTGCGGGTTGATGTCTGCTTATAAACATAAATAAAAATAGAACTACAAAAATTGAACGGCGCGTACAAAATTCGTTAGCCTTTGCGCTAATGATCATGATATAACAAAGCACAAGCATAATAGCTTCAACATGATGTCGTCTGGATAGTCGACACAAATGAACAAATAATTTGAGGAAAGATCATGCCTGCTTTTTTAACTGATGATTGGTTTTCAACTGTAGAAACTCTAACTGCGCAAGCTGGCGATTTGAATTTGCCACCAGCTTTGGCGAACCTTGCGATTAATTTGGTTGTAGCGGACACTACAGGTAATACTGAACTATCTTTAGATGGTGGGGCAATCAAAAAAGGTTTGTCTTCAAATGCCAAAACCACGCTGAATATGGATGGCGAAACTCTACGTAAAGTTTTCCTGGAGTTTGATATGGCGGCTGCGATGCAGGCCTTTATGACGGGTAAAATTAAAGTACAAGGTGATATGTCACAATTGATGGCACTTCAGACTGCAAAACCAAGTCAGGAACAAAAAGATTTGTTCAAGAAAGTGCTTGAAAATACCACAGCTTAATTCTGCTAAGACATTAACCTGAATGAAGACGAAAAAAGCTTACCCTGAGGTAAGCTTTTTTTATGGCATTTTGATTAACGCTAAGATTTCAGCTTAGATATTCACCAATTGCGGTGTGGTCTTGATATGCTCCAGATAAGCACGAATACGGGTTACATATTGCACCGCTTGACGGTAACGACCATTATTGGCCTTATTCTGATCCAGATAGGCATATAAGTTCACCCAGTTATTCGGGTTCTTGCCTTGCGACTGAATGCGCTTTTGCAACTGATTCACTGCACCTGGACCCATATTATACGCTACCAGTGCAAACCAGTTCCGATCTGGAAAAGGAATATGCTCATAGCGACTAAGCATTTGATCATAATACTTGGCACCACCCTGAATACTTTGAGCAGGATCGGTACGGTTACTCACGCCCATGGCTTTTGCTGTACTGTTGGTCAGCATCATCAAACCACGCACACCCGTCGGAGAAACTGAATTCGGTTTCAGATAAGATTCCTGATAACCAATGGCCGCCAGTAAATGCCAATCCAGATCATACTGCTGCGCTGTCTGTTTAAAACTCGCTTCATAGATCGGCAGGCGATTGTTCAAATCACGTTGAATGGTGGTCCAGGATTCCTCTTTCACCACATTCTGATTATAAAATGAAGCAAGCTGCTTGATGGCACCACTTTGTTTACCTTTGCAGACAAAAGCACTGGCCGTCTGGCTCAAAGGATCTGTAGCAGATTTAAATACCAGGTTTAAATTGGTATTCAAGCCATTACTCGACAGAATCGATTCATCGCCACAAGTGGCTGAGAATGACGTCAAACGCTTGTTTTCAATGGTGCGTATATCGGTAGTTGTCATAGCCAGATTGGCTTTACCCTGAGCAACCCATTGTAGTGCCGTATTATTATCAGGAACGATTTTAAAATCGAGCTTTACATTCAGATTGTTGGCATAGTTACGAACCAGATCATAACCGAAGCCATGTAGATGTTGTCCATCCTGAAATACGGTAGTCGGATTTTCAACCGCAACCACGGTCAACTTATTGCTATTGACCACATGATCAAACTGAAGTGTGGTCTTACTTGCATTGATACTGTGTAGGGGAATAAATGCAGTGCTCAGTACAAGTGCTTTCAAAGGGAGAGAAGAAATTACAGATCTTAGGCAAAGCCTCGACCCAGTGGATGAACTACTGTGCATGTTGTCTCCGCTACAAGTAATTTATGCCCTAAAAATCACAGCCAACAAAGCCAGAAATTTTAACAGTTTGATAAATTCAATAAGGGTTGGGCAGTCATGACGTCATTCAAAATGACAAGAGATTTAAAGATAATTATGTAGAAAAACTACATAGATTAAAAAGTAAGCATTTCCGGAAGTTGCTGGCATATTAATGATCTGAAAAACGATTGTCAAATTTTGTACACAAATTATTTTTAAAAATAATTTTAAGATATTGAAATATAAAGTTAATTTTTTTGGAATTTTACCATTGTGTTAAAATGGTAAATAAAATAATCTGTTTGTAAGTTAAAACACTGAAAATATGATCAGCAAGACGTATGAAATCCAACTTAATCACCCGTGCTGGACACGATAAATTGGTGGCAGAACTTAAAAATCTCTGGCATGAAGAGCGCCCTGAAATTACCAAAAAAGTGAACTGGGCCGCCAGTCTTGGCGACCGTTCTGAAAACGCAGACTACCAATATAACAAGCAAATTTTACGTAAAATTGATCGACGGGTCAGGTATCTCGGCAAGCGCCTCGAAGAACTGAAAATCATCGATTTTTCCCCGGAGCAGGAAGGGAAAGTTTATTTTGGTGCCTGGGTAGAAATTGAAAATGAAGAAGGCGAACAAAAAACTTTACGTATTGTCGGTGTAGATGAAATTTATGATCATCATCCGCAGCATATATCGATCAGTTCACCGATGGCACGCGCGTTATTGGGCAAGCAGGTCGATGATGAGGCCGAGGTATTGACCCCCTCCGGCAAGAAACTCTGGTTCATCAATTCAATTCGTTATGAAAAGTCAGAAAATTCAGCAGATTAATGGAATTGATTTTATTTTGTGCAGTTGATGCAGTGAAAGTATAAAAATATTTGCCAAGCGTGATTTTTGTTTATATCATGTCGGCCATGGAAGCGTGGCAGAGCGGTTTAATGCACCGGTCTTGAAAACCGACGAGGGTGTGAGTCCTCCGTGAGTTCGAATCTCACCGCTTCCGCCAAATTTTAAAAACCCCAGTCGAAAGATTGGGGTTTTGCTTTTTGAGGCTGCAGATCTTGAATACTCAATTCCTCAGTCCTGAACTCAAGGCATAAAATCTTGAAAAATGGGCGTATCGGCCAAATATAGAGTCAGAGGCGCCAACGCGCTATCATACGCCCAAGCATCATATGGATTTCATTATGAAAATTGTCGCAGATGAAAATCTGGCATTTACCGATTATTTCTTTTCCGAATTTGGTGATATTCAACATCGTGCAGGGCGAACCTTAAGCGCAGATGATGTCAAAGATGCCGATAGCTTGCTGGTACGTTCAGTGACTCAGGTCAATGAAGTACTGCTACAGAATAGTTCGATCAAATTTGTGGGCAGTGCCACCATTGGTACAGATCATTTGGATATTGCTGCATTAGAACAACATGGGATTCAGTGGAGTAATGCAGCCGGCTGTAATGCGCAAGCAGTGGCTGAATATGTCATTACCGCATTATTGCAGGTACGTCCTGAATTACTCGATGCCAATGCGACATTTACCTTGGGTATTGTCGGTTTGGGTAATGTTGGAATCCGATTGGCCTACATGGCGAAGCTCTTGGGCTGGCGCGTGATTGGCTATGATCCTTTGGTGCAAAGAGAGCAGGTTGATCAAGTTGAATTTCATGAATTATTGCAGCAGGCGGAGGCAATTTCAATTCATGTCCCTTTAACCAAAACAGGTATATATCCAACCTATCATTTATTTAATGCTACTGCGTTGGCAAAAATGCAGCCTGACGCGATCCTGATTAACTCAGCGCGTGGGCCAGTGATTGAAGAAACTGCCTTAATTCAAGATATTAAAGCGACACAACGCCCCGTAATTTTGGATGTTTTTGAACACGAACCGCTGATTTCAGCAGAACTTCTGGATCTGGTGACTTTGGTGACTCCGCATATTGCCGGCTATAGCCTGGAAGGCAAGGCACGTGGTACCCAGATGATTTACGAAGCTTTTTGTCAAACTTTCGGTTTTGCAGCCAATAAACAGTTTGAATCCCAGCTGCCTATCTGTGAGCAGTTTTTTCAGGGGCAGGATTTAAAAATGGCATTGCAACAGCATTTATCCCAAATTTATGACATTGCTCGTGATGATGCCAATCTACGTGCCTGTCTCAAAGAAGGCAAAATCGATCAGCAGGCATTTGATCATTTACGTAAAACCTATCCGCTGCGTCGTGAGTGGGCAGCACATGGTGGGCCGAAGGCATGACGATGACGTATCAACCCACTTGTGACCTTCAAGCCATGCGTGCACGGGCGACCTTATATCGTCAAATCCGTCAATTTTTCGCTGAGCGGGATGTATTAGAGGTGGAAACACCGATTTTGTCTCAAGCTGGTGTGACCGATGTGCATTTAGCCTCGGTACAGGCACAGCGCCATGTGCTGGGTAAACTGAATACGCATTATTTGCAGACCTCACCCGAATTTGCTATGAAGCGCTTATTGGCCAGTGGTAGTGGACCCATTTACCAAATCTGTAAGGTCTTCCGCAATGATGAGCATGGACGCAAGCACAATAGCGAATTCACCATGCTGGAATGGTATCGCCCGGGATTTAGCTTAAAAGATCTGATGTTTGAAGTATCGGATTTGCTGAATGTGACTTTGAAAGCACGTTTTGGCGAAATCCGTCCGACCATTCTAAGCTATAAACATGCTTTCATGGATCGTCTGGATCTCAATCCACTTCAAGCCACTTTACAGGAACTGAAAGATTGCTGCCGCCGCGTTGGACTCAATCTGGATTTAGGCGAGGATCGTCTCGGTTATATCGACCTGTTATTTTCACATATGGTTGAACCTAGTCTGGGTTTTGATACTGCAGTATTCCTGATTGATTTCCCCCCTGAAATGGCATCACTGGCCAAAACCCGAACCGATGAAGATGGTGAACTGGTCGCCGCACGTTTTGAATTGTATATCGAAGGTTTAGAATTGGCCAATGCCTATGATGAGCTGATTGATGCCGACGTATTGCGTTCGCGCTTTGAGGCGGATAATGCAGAACGGGCCAAGCTGGGCTTGCATGTCATGCCGATCGATAAATATCTATTGGCAGCTTTACCGAATATGCCGGAATGTTCTGGAATTGCCCTTGGAATTGACCGTTTGTTGATGATTGCAACCAATCAAATGAAACTGGAGCAAGTGATTACTTTTCCGGCAGATATTTCCTGATGGTACTGATCCAATATTTCTTAATTCCTTTTGTGATAAAGAGAAATTAAGCTATTAAAAAAGCACCCGAGGGTGATTTTTTATTATTCAATCGCTACGGTTTGTTGTGCTTTGAGTTCACCGAGTGCCTGAATCCGTCGTTCAATCAGCATTTCACCAATATCCGGACCCTGAATATCGGCAGGCAGGTCTTGTGCCTTGATGGCGCGTACGGTTTGCATGGCATCGAGGACATATTGTGCTTGTGGATAAGCACGATCTTCCAGACCTAGACGGCCACGTGAATCACATTCACACGCCTGGACGAAAGCTTCGACACGTTCAGGGCGACGTAACACATCCAGACGTTGCAATAATCGCCATAAGGTTCCCGGCTTAAGATTGAAGGCCTGATGGCATTTCAGATGCTCTTTGCACACCGCCAAAGCCAGCTGCTTGGTATACGTCGGCACTTTTAAACGGTCACACAGTTCATTCACTGGCTTGATGCCACGCTCTTCATGCATGATATGTCGCGGTAATTCTTCAACCGGCGTTAAAGCTTTTCCTAAGTCATGCACTAAAACGGCAAAACGTACATCCAGACTATAATTTTGACGACACGCCTGCTGCAAGGACATCATCGTGTGAATGCCGCAGTCAATTTCCGGATGATATTCTGGGCGTTGTGGAATGCCATATAAGGCATCAATCTCAGGGAAGAGTACCTTTAAAGCACCACATTGACGTAATACTTCAAAATACACATCAGCATGACGTTCGGATAATGCACGGGAAGTCTCTTTCCAGACGCGTTCTGGTATCAATGCATTTAATTCACCGGTTTCAGTCAAGCGTTGCATTAATGCCAAGGTTTCATCGGCAATCACAAAGCCTGCACTGGTATAACGGGCAGCAAAACGGGCTATTCGCAGTACGCGCAATGGATCTTCGATAAAGGCATCGGAAACATGACGTAGAATCCGGTTTTCCAAGTCCTGTTGACCACCATAGGGATCATAAACCTGGCCGGCATCATCCATGGCCATGGCATTAATGGTCAAATCGCGACGAATCAGATCCTGCTCTAGCGTAACGCTGACATCGGTATGAAACTCAAAACCATGATAACCGGCGCCAGATTTACGTTCGGTACGCGCCAGTGCATATTCTTCTTTTGTTTGGGGATGTAGAAAAACAGGGAAATCTTTGCCTACGGGCTGATAGCCTAAGTCAAGCATTTGCGCGGGAGTTGCACCAACGACCACATAATCTTTTTCGTGATAGGGGTGTCCGAGCAAATGATCTCGAACTGCGCCGCCTACTAAATAAACTTGCATGAAAAAACCTCTATTCTTAGAAGCATCATGCTACAGAATAGAGGTTTTCTCAAGTTAAGAAACGAGGCTGATGCGTCGTTATCTTGTCATTGGCTTAAAGTGCATCTTGTTCCGCTTGCTGGATTTCTGCAACAGTCAGTGCAGTCATGTTGATCACACGACGCGTGGTCGCAGTCGGTGTCAAGATGTGCACAGGTTTCGCAGCACCTAGAAGAATTGGACCAATCGTTACGTTGTTGCCTGAAGTTGCCTTTAACAGGTTAAACGAGATATTGGCAGCATCTAGATTCGGCATGATTAGCAAGTTTGCAGAGCCTTTGAAACGTGAATTCGGGAATGCAAACTGACGAATGTTTTCATCCAGAGCAGCATCACCGTGCATTTCACCTTCAACTTCCAGCTCAGGCGCGATTTCAGACAGGATGTCATATACCTTACGCATTTTTTGCGCGCTAGCATCATGCTGGTCTGAACCGAAACTTGAGTGAGACAGCAGGGCAATACGTGGTGTCATACCAAAACGGCGAACTTCTTCAGCGGCTAGAATGGTCATTTCAGCCAGCTGCTCAGCCGTTGGATTGGTGTTGACATAGGTATCGGCAATGAACAGGTTGCGGTCTTCAAGCATCAAGGCATTCAGGGTAAAGAAAGTGTTATGACCATCTTTCTTGCCAATGATGTTGCTGACGAAGTCCAGGTGAATGTCGTAGCTTGAATACGTACCACACAGCATACCGTCTGCCATACCATGTTTCACAAGCATCGCTGCGATCAGGGTCGAGCGACGACGTGCTTCACGCTGTGCATATTCAGGCGTTACACCCTTACGCTGCATGATGTTGTAATAATCGTCTGCAAACATTTCATAGTTCGGGTTCTTTTCCTGATCAACAATCGTGATATTCACGCCATCTTCAAGACGCAGACCCAATTTTTTAATGTTGGCTTCAATTACAGCTGGGCGACCCACCAGAATTGGAATTGCCAAACCATCATCTACCGCAATTTGAACTGCGCGAAGTACACGCAGGTCTTCACCTTCCGCATAAGCAATACGTTTAGGATCAGATTTGGCTTGTTCGAAAATCGGTTTCATCATGAATGCAGAGTTGTAGACAAACTCAGACAAACGTTGACGATAATGCGAGAAATCCGTGATTGGACGTGTTGCCACGCCAGAATCCATGGCTGCTTGTGCAACAGCAGGTGCGATTTCTAGAATCAAACGTTGATCCAGTGGTCCCGGAATCAGGTATTCACGGCCAAATGATGCAGATTTTTCACCATAAGTCGCCGCATCAGCTTCAACGTGTGCCATACGCGCGATCGCGTGGACACAGGCAATTTTCATTTCTTCGTTAATGGTGGTTGCACCAACGTCCAATGCACCACGGAAGATGTACGGGAAGCACAGTGCGTTATTCACCTGGTTCGGATAGTCAGAACGGCCAGTTGCCATGATCACGTCATCACGTACTTCATGCGCATGTTCAGGCAGAATTTCTGGATCCGGGTTTGCCAAGGCAAAGATGATCGGATCTTCAGCCATGACCTTGACCATTTCTTTGGTCAGAATGCCCGCAGCAGAAAGACCGAGGAACATGTCTGCACCCGCAATCACGTCACCGAGCTGAGTAGCTTCGATGTCTTGTACATAGGCTTTCTTGGATTCATCCAGGCCTTCACGATGCGTAGTCAGCAGACCGCGTGAATCGGCAACGATGATGTTCTCTTTTTTAGCACCCAGAGCGCAAAGCAGATTCAAACAAGACAGTGCAGCAGCACCCGCGCCTGAAGCCACAATCTTGATGTCTTCAATTTTTTTGCCGTTGATTTGTAACGCATTGAGAAGTGCAGAACCCACAATAATCGAAGTACCGTGCTGATCATCATGGAATACCGGAATATTCATGCGTTCACGCAATTTTTGCTCGATATAGAAACACTCTGGCGCCTTGATATCTTCAAGGTTAATCCCGCCGAAAGTCGGTTCTAATGCAGCGACAATATCCACAATTTTGTCTGGATCATTTTCAGCAATTTCGATATCGAATACATCAACGCCAGCAAATTTTTTGAATAATACGCCTTTACCTTCCATAACAGGTTTAGAAGCCAAAGGACCAATATTACCCAGGCCAAGCACGGCAGTACCATTGGTCACGACAGCAACCAGGTTACCACGAGCCGTATACAATGCAGCAGTTGAAGGGTCGCGTTCAATCTCAAGACATGGTGCAGCTACGCCAGGCGAGTAAGCAAGGGCCAAGTCACGTTGGTTGACCAATTGTTTGCTTGGTGTAACGCTGATTTTCCCCGGGGTAGGAAATTCGTGATAATAAAGGGCCTGTTGCTTTAAAGATTGTTCGTCCATCAGTCTCTCGATCGTTGTAAAGATTACCCGGTCAGCGGGCAAAGAATTTATTTATGTTCCTGAATATACCATTTGTTAGCCAGTTCGGACAGACAAAGACGGCCGTTTTTCCAACAAACTTATTGTGCTCGGGTATGGACTTAGACTTGAGATATATAAGTCTGATGTGTCTTGTCTCGCACTAAATAAGTGGTTGCATCCTGCTCAGGAAGCGGTTTGGAAAATAAGTAACCCTGGGCAATATCACAGTCTAAATCACGTAGATATTCTAGCTGTTCTTCAGTCTCGATCCCTTCCGCGACCACGGTCATGCCCATGGCTTTACCCATGGCCACCATGGCGCTGACAATCGCTGCCTGTTTGTTTTCCCCAATCTTGCAAACAAAACTGCGATCAATTTTTAAGGTATCAATTGGAAAATCAGCAAGATAGGAGAGAGAAGAATAACCTGTACCGAAATCATCTAGGGCAATATGAATATGTCGCTGTTTAATTTCATTCAGCAGGTTTTTGACCGCTTCCGAATTTTCAATTAAAGAAGATTCGGTAATTTCCAGCTCCAGGCTGGCGCCAGAAATATGGTTGTCTGCAATGGCTTGGTCCAGATCATCAAGTAATTGACCACGACGCAATTGCTGCGCCACGATATTGACTGATACACAAATATGATTAAAGCCCAGATCATTCCATTGGCGAATCTGTTTAGCGGCCTGCTGGATCACCAGACGGCCAATGTCTGAAATCAGGCTGGTCTGTTCCGCTAAGGGGATAAACAGCCCGGGTGCAATAATGCCTTTTTCTGGATGGTTCCAGCGAATCAGCGCTTCAAAGCCATAAATGCTTTGATCGCTAAAATTGATTTTTGGCTGATAATACACCACCAGCTCATTATTCTGGATCGCTTTACGCAAATCCCGTTCCAGGAAAACCCCTTTATTCTGTAACGCATTATTTTCACTAGAATAAAAATGAATGGTGTTGCCACCGAGATTTTTGGCTTCGTTCAATGCCTGTTCGGCGCAGTTATTTAAATAATCCAGCTGACGGCCATGATCCGGATAGAATGCCACGCCCATGGACAGGGTAATCACATGATCCTGACCGTAAATATTAAACGGTCTGCTAAAGGCCTGAGCAATGCGTTCACAATGGTGCTGAACTGAAGGGCGAATATGTGAAATTTCATAGAGAATCGCAAAATCATCACCGTTTAGATGTGCAACAAATAGCGCTTCTGCATTGGTCATGCGCAGCCGCTGCGCCACCTGGCGTAGAAGTTCATCACCGCCGTTATTGGATAGATATTCATTCAATGGGCGGAAACGGTCGATATTAAGCCGAATCACAGCCATCTCTTTAATCGAGTCTTTTTGCGAAACCAGATACTGATGTAGCTGATAGTTATAATAAAAGCGGTTCGGCAAGTCAGTCAGTGTGTCGTAATTTTCCAGATAGGACAGGCGCTGTTCCTGTAATTTACGTTCAGTCAGATCTGATACGATGCCAATATAATGGGTAATCCGGCCTTCATCATCAGTCACGGCATTAATATGCAGCCATAAGGTCGACTCTTTGCCAGACAGAAATTTGGCATAAACCTCTCCATCATAAGAGCCAATCTTTTGAATCTGTTTGACAATATTGGCCTGAAAAGTACGTTGCTGGGATTTATTTTGCACCGCAATATCAAATAAGGATTTACCGATAATTTCGTCACGCTCAAAACCGCTCAGGTATTCATAGTGAGGATTGACATCGATATAATCTAATTCAGGATTCAGAATAAAAATGCCTTCCGCAGCCTGTTCTAGTACACTGGCCACCAGTTTTAAACGTTCTTGAGAAAGACGTTCCTGCTGAATATCACGACGGATACCGACCATGCGCAAGGGTTTTTTATTTTTAGGATCACGACTGATCACCCGGCCAATATCATGCACCCAACTCCAGCCACCTTCACTGAGCTTGATCCGGTAAGTAGCATCATAGCGTTCAATCTGGCCACGCAAATGCTGTTTCATATTGCGCTTAAAATAGTCCAGATCTTCAGGGTGAATCAGATACTGTAATTGCAGATGGTGATCTTTGGAATCGCGCAGAATCTTTTCGTCTTTATGATTGGTTAAGGTGATGCTGCGCTCTTGAATATTCCAGTCCCATGGCCGAATACCGGCAATTTCATGTGCAAGTTCTAGGTTTTGCTGCTGATTCTTCAGGTCATGATTGATCTGTTCAATATCATAGGTACGTTCCCGTACTTTTTGCTCCAGCAATTGATTGCTGAGCTGTAATTGCAGTTCAATATCTTTGGATTTATTAACTTCAGTTTTGAGTTGCTGGCACAGTTCATCAGTCCAATGCACTTGCTGTTCGGCATTTTTCACCAGAATATCATTTTCCGCATACAGGCGTGAGGTACGGCTGTGAATTCGATAACTACTCGTCGCGCACAGCAAAATCACAATCATGGCGAAATTTAAGGCCAGGGCAAAGAAAGGATTGGAATGACCTATATGATAAATTTGCGACAATAAAAAGGGCAGTAAAGACGGTAGAAATGCCAGACAGAAATAACTCAGTTTCTGGGTCAGGTAGGTTAAACCAAAAGTTTGGGTAACAATCAGCAATAAGGCAGACAAGGTCAGTGCTTCAATATCTTCAAATGCAGGATTGGTCTGTGGCAAATAATAGTAAATCGTAAAAATACCTGCCGCGATACTGATCCCAACAGCCAGACTCTGTATCTGTAACCAGCGGTGTGCACTTTTTTGATTATAGTGTTCAGGTTTAAAATACAGCGTACTCACCAGCCAGCACATGCTGACCAGGAGTTCTGTCAGAATAAACCAGGTATTAAAATACGTATTAGAAGGACTATATTGAATGTGATAAATACAAAAAATATAAAGGCAAATTACCATTATACTGAGCAAAAAATAGCGACTATGGCGAAGCGTGTTCGCAATCTGAGCATCATGTAAATGTTGCTGAATATAGTCGTCCTGATTATCAACCATGTGATTCAATGCCTGTATTCATCCTAAACGGTTTTGTCCTTGTGCATTGTTGTTATAAAAACCCCAGGAAATGTGTGAAATTAATTAATAAGTATTTGTTATTCTTTAGTCGAGATTAGATGTCTTAAAAATAAAAATCAACAAAATTAAAGACAAATTTTTACTCATCCGATGAACTAAAGCACATAATTTAAAATTGACAGGGCAACAACAGGAGCAGTTTCGGTACGCAGGACGCGCTCGCCGATACACCAGTTAAGAAAACCTTTCTGGTTTGCGGCACTAATTTCTGCCTCACTCAGACCACCTTCAGGGCCAATTAGAAGGGCAAGATCCAAGGTCGCCTCTGCCAGTACATCTGTTTCATCTTTATTGGGTGCCAAAACCAGTTTGGTGTTGGGTAGTTCAGTGTCCAGCCATTTTTCCAGGGAGATGGGCGCTAAAATCTTGGGTACAATATTTAGACCACATTGTTCACAAGCCGCAATAGCAACGCCTTGCCAGTGATCTAGCTTTTTTTGATCACGATCATACTTTAAACGCATCTCACAGCGATCCGAAGTCAGCAGCTGAATCTCGGATACGCCCAGTTCGACTGCTTTCTGAATCGCATAATCCATGCGGTCGCCTTTACTCATTACTTGACCGAGTAAAGCCTGAAACTTGGGTGTGCGATTGGCAGGACTAAATGCATTGACCGAGACGGTGGCTGATTTTTTAGCAACTTCGGTTAAAGTCACGTCATATTCGCCACCCTGTCCATTGAACAGGGTCGCGCTTTCACCGACTTGCGCGCGTAAAACTTTTACCCAATGATGAAATACAGTTTCCGTAAGCTCAAGGCTGACATCAACAGTTAAATCAGCATCTATATAAAAACGTGGCATTGATCGTTCTACTCAAAAAATCGGTGAAATAAAAGGCTTAAGCTAAACCAAGATCGGTGACCAGCTGACGGGTAGGGTCAGTAGTGTTCATGGTGTAGAAATGCAAGCTTGGCGCACCACCTGCAAGCAGACGCTCACAGAATTTAACCACAACTTCATGGCCAAAGGCTTTAATGCTAGCAGTATCGTCACCATAGGTTGCCAGTTGCTTGCGAATCCAGCGTGGAATCTCAGCGCCGGTACCATCAGCAAAGCGAATCAGGTTGCTGGCATTGGTAATTGGCATGATGCCTGGCGCAACTGGAATATCGATTCCTGCTTTCTGGATGCGATCTACAAAGTAGAAATAAGCATCTGGATTGAAGAAGAACTGGGTTAATGCCGCATTGGCACCCGCATTAACTTTATCAACAAAGTGCTGAATGTCTTTGTCAAAGCTTTCAGCCTGAGGATGCATTTCCGGATAAGCTGCGACTTCAATCTTGAAATGATCGCCTGAATGTTCGCGGATAAAACGAACCAGATCAGCTGCATAAGGTAATTCACCCAAACCCACTTGGCCTGAAGGCAAGTCACCACGCAGGGCAACAATACGGTTAATGCCTTGAGATTTGTACAGGTCTAGAAGTTCAGCAATACGTGCTTTGTCATCGCCAATACAAGACAAGTGAGGGGCAACAGGTGCGCCTTTGCCATTAAAGTCATTGATAGTAGACAGGGTGCGTTCACGAGTGGAACCACCAGCACCATAGGTCACAGAGAAGAACTCTGGATTTAAGAGTTGTAGCTCTTGATGCACAACTTTGAGTTTTTCCGCACCTACATCAGTTTTGGTTGGGAAGAATTCAAATGAAATTGGAATCTGTTTAGACATGTTCAAATCCTTTTTATAAATACTTTTTAATTAGTTTTACCTCTCCTAAATCCTCTCTTGCGCTGAGCTTCAAAGCAGTGCTTTAAGCACGCTCAGGAGAGGATTTACTCTCGATGACATACATTTGGTAATGAATGTTCCCTCTCCCTATGGGAGAGGGTTAGGGAGAGGGTGGAGTTTAATTAGTATTTATAAGCATCAGACTTGAATGGACCTTCAACTTGAACGCCTAAGTAATCCGCTTGTTCTTGAGTCAATTGAGTCAAGACACCACCGAAACCAGCAACCATCGCAGCAGCAACTTCTTCATCTAATTTCTTAGGAAGAAGTTCTACACGAATTTGTGCAGCTTTTTCAGATTCTGGAAGATCAGCAAATTTCTCAGCGAATAAATGCATTTGACCCAATACCTGGTTGGCAAATGAACCATCCATAATACGTGATGGGTGACCAGTCGCATTACCAAGGTTCACCAAACGGCCTTCAGAAAGAAGGATCAGGTAATCATTTTCATTTTCTGAACGATACACCTGGTGTACTTGAGGTTTAACTTCAACCCACTTGTAGCCACGTAGGTAAGCTGTATCAATTTCAGTATCAAAGTGACCGATGTTACAAACAACTGCGCCAGCTTTTAATGAATCAAGCATTGCAGCGTCACATACGTGGTAGTTACCTGTTGTAGTTACGATAAGGTCAGTGTTTTGAAGAAGGTCAACATTGATGTCTTCTTTCTTGCCAGTTTGCACGCCATTTTTGTATGGAGATACAACTTCATAACCGTCCATGCATGCTTGCATTGCACAGATTGGGTCAACTTCAGTTACGCGTACAATCATGCCTTCTTGACGAAGTGATTGTGCAGAACCTTTACCTACGTCACCGTAACCGATTACAAGCGCACGACGGCCAGATAAAAGCATATCTGTACCACGTTTGATTGCATCGTTCAGTGAGTGACGGCAACCGTATTTGTTGTCGTTTTTAGACTTGGTTACTGAATCGTTTACGTTGATTGCAGGAACTTTTAAAGTGCCATCACGAAGCATTTCGTACAGACGTTGAACACCTGTCGTTGTTTCTTCAGTTACACCGTGAATTTTTGCAATCACTTCTGGATATTTTTCATGAACAAGTAGCGTTAAGTCACCGCCATCGTCAAGAATCATGTTGGCATCCCAAGGCGTGCCATTTACATTGATTTGTTGTTCAAGACACCACATATATTCTTCTTCAGTTTCGCCTTTCCAAGCAAACACAGGAATGCCCGCAGCGGCGATAGCAGCAGCAGCATGGTCTTGAGTCGAGAAGATGTTACATGAAGTCCAGCGAACTTCTGCGCCTAATTCAACCAGTGTTTCAATAAGAACAGCTGTTTGAATGGTCATGTGGATACAGCCGAGAATTTTCGCGCCTGCAAGTGGTTTTGCTGCCGAGTAGCGTTTACGCAGACCCATGAGGGCTGGCATTTCAGCTTCAGCAAGTTTGATTTCTTTACGGCCGTAATCAGCAAGTGAAATATCAGCAACTTTGTAATCTGTAAATGAAGCAGTAACCGCGTTCATCAGGATCTCCTAGGAAAAAATAGATTGGATCGTTCTGTTCGCGGATGCCGTTGTTGATCAGAACGAATGTCTGACCGATGGTCGAGCCTAGCGATTTTACATTTAGTGCCTGTAAAACGTCGCAGCATCCCTCGACTAGCGCCGTATTGTACTTGGATTTAAAGTGATAGCCAAGTTATATAAAATCCGATACAAATACATTGACTTAAAAATATACTAAGGAAGAAGAATGGATGACTTAGAGGAAATTACAAAATCCATCGATGTGCTGATCCAAGATAAACCACTGGATTTCCTTGGACACTGTGAGCTAAAAACTGGGTGTAAATTATTGATCATAGATTTACTTATAAATTTTAATAGGTTGGAGGTGCATCTCAAGAGGCTCGTAACATATGTAGAAATACCTACATATAAGGATGAAGTGAGAACCTTACCTTTGTCACAGCTTATAAATGTGAAAGAATTACATAAGCATTTGAATGGTGAAATAATTTATTTATTGGGGAAAGTTGAGAAGAACTTATTTGTTAGAAATTTAATTGCTCATTCAATTCCTACACTAATAAAGGATAAATATATCGTTTTCTTATCTCATGATATTAGTGAATTAAAAAAATACGCATCAATGCGAAGAGGGAGGATTATAAATATGCAGAAACAGAGAGAACGAAAGCCTTATTAAAATTGAAAGAAAAAATAGATCATAGTAATTATAGTGTTTGTGATCCTAGACAGTATCGTGGACAATCGATCCCTCTAAATTCTTGAAATATTTCTGTTCAAAGGCTTCTGGACTTAACCAGCCGTTTGCAGAATGCCTTCTGACCCGATTGTAATAAATCTCAATATAATCAAACAAGACCGCATTCGCCTCTTTTCGAGTCGAAAACACACTGCCATGTACCACATGACCTTTTAATGTATGAAAGAAGCTTTCAGTCACTGCATTATCCCAACAGTTTCCACGTCTAGACATACTCTGAGTACAATCATTTTTCAGTAACAGCGCTCTAAAATCACGACTACAGTACTGTGAACCTGAGAAGCACTGCTTCGCAAGGGAATGAACCATAACACCAGTTGGATAACCCTGACGAGCCATTGCATAGTTAAACGTATCACACACCAACTGGCGGTCTATTCGATGGCTGGTTTGCCACCCCACGATACGACGGCTAAATAAATCTAGCATCACACATAAATACAACCAACCTTCTTTAGTGCGGATATAGGTAATGTCTGTTGTCCAGACTTTATTAGGCTGAGTAACTGTAAATTGGCGATCCAACAAGTTGGGTGCTGTAGGCAAACGATGGGTTGAATCAGTCGTATGCTTGTATTTACGCGCAATCCTGCTACGTAAACCAAGCTTTTTTAGCATCCTTCCAATAGTACGTTCGCTCATGTTGTAACCTAAATCATGCATGTCATGTACTAATGAAGGTGCACCCAATCGTGCATGATGCTGCCAATATACGGCTTTTAAGTCATTATATTTCTGTGCCGTATTGGCTTGACGTTTTCGCCAGGCATAATAGCCTGAAGTGCTGACACCTAGGTATTTACAGGCAGAAGATACGGTGACTTCATTCATATCTAGATCTTGAATTACCGTGTACTTTTCTTGGCATGATCTGTTAGAAAGTACACATGCGCTTTTTTTAAGATGTCATTGGCTTCCTTGAGCTGTTTGACTTCTTTCTCTAATTCCACGATCCGCTGTTGTTCTGGTGAAAGTTGACGTTTGCTTGAACCTGCCGGATTGGTTTCACGAATCCATTTATCTAATGTTGAATAACCCACACCTAATTTCTGGGCGATTGCAGCTACAGACTCGTGTGAGTTTGAAAGTGCATAATCAATCGCTTGCTGTTTAAATTCGGGACTAAAACGTTTAGCCATTTCTTGAATCTCCAAAGATTAAAGTTACGTTATCTTTAGAGGGACGTGCTGTCCATTATTTTGTCTAGGATCAGTTATGAGGCTTAATGATTTGATTGGATTAAATGAGCTTTTAGATTATTTAATAAAGGAAATAGAATTTATTGTGAATCATATATGATAATAAAAAGCCCATCATTTGACGGGCTTTTCGTTTTATTTAGCTTCTTGCTCGGCAGCATGCGCTTTTTGGGTCCAGAACTCAGCTAGTTCCTCATCGCCATCTACACCTAAACCATTGGCATAAATAAAAGCAAGATCACGCATCGCTTGAACTTCGCCCCATTCCGCAGCCTGTTTGACTAAAGAAATCGATTTCTCTACATCTTTTTCAATCACATCACCACGACGGTAGAAACCGGCCAGCTCTAAAGTCGCAGCAGGGTGCTTCTCGATATTGGCCTTGCTTAACCAGTAATACGCTAACTCAAAGTGAGCTTTGGATTCTTCCGGATCTTCTTCTGCTAATTCTTTGGCATAAACGGTATAACCTTCACCTAACCAGTACATTGCATCCACCAGCCCGCCGTTGGCAGCTTTCAATGCCCATTCTTCAGCCAGAATGATGTCATCATCATGCTCGCTTTGCATATACAGCTCAGCCAGTTCAAATTGCGCTTCAGCATTACCGGCTAAGGCAAGATTAGTTAGGGCAGCAGGGAGAGAAACACGCTGGATCATATCAACATCTCAAAAATATTGTGCGTAGACTAAAAGGTTTAAAGCAAAAAAGCCAATCCGAAGGCCAGCTTTTTAAAGAGATTGGTCAATCAAATGATTAGATCAAGCAAATAATCCCTGAGATCGAAGCGATGAACACACAGAACATTACGATCACTTTAATTTTACTTGCCAGATAGCTCAGACTTAAACCGACCACCAGTGCTGCAAAAGTTAGACTACCCAGCCAGTAACTGATCATATTGCTGGCAAATCCTGTTAACAGACACAGAATCAGGGCAATTATGAGCAATACCCAACCCAGAATAGTCGCAAGTTGTGTTTTTTTAGGGTTGAGTTCTGTGTCAAAAATCTGTTTTTGATGTTTGGACATCGACATTGCAAGTGCAAAGAAACCCAGTGAAGTTAAAGCCCAAATCAATAAGAAGAACATCATGCCTGCTTCTCCTTGAAAGCAGCCTTGGCTTTTTTAGGCGACAAGCCTTTATGGTTTTTCACTTTTTTAAATGAAAACCAGAACAAGATCGCAAGCACCCACATCGCCAGATCAAAAGAAGCAATGACCCATTGACCATGCATGATGGTGTTCCAGATCGCCTGACCGCCGGTCATAGAGTTCACGATTGGGAGCAAGGTAAATGCGGCAGTGGCAAGCAGTAATAGTTCCAGCCAGGCCTGACGATGAGTGCGAATCATGGCATAAAGCAACGTCAGCAACCAGACAATAAAGAAGCTACGAATTTCCCAGTTCAGACGCATGTCCATGTCTGTCGGAATAAAACGGTTGGCATAGAAATAGGCAGCACAGGCAATCGGTAAACCAATAATGGCAGCGATATTGGTGACTTCCACAAGACGATAACCAAACGATTTATAGCCTTGCTTCTGTTGCTGTGGTGCACGTTTGACACACCATAGAATCAAGCCGGTGGCAATCATCAAGGTGCCGACCACGCCCGACATGAACAATAACCAGCGTAACGCCAGATCCACGCCACGTGCTTCATGTAGTGTGGTGAACATGTTATAGATACCATTTGCGACTGAAGGCGTTTTCAGGGTGGTTTGATCCGGCTCTAAATCACCGGTCACACCATTGAAAGCAAGGCTCGGATAAACATTGCGATAAGCTACGCTGACTCCGTTTAAGGCACGAAGCTCAATTTCTGCTTTTAGGGTATTTGGCTGGATGATAGTAATCGTGCCAACTGGATTATTTTTCCATTCTTTTTCGGCTGTTGCCAAGATCGGAGCCAGATCGGTTGACGGTGCAGGAGGTGCAGCTTGCATTTCATCACGAGAGCGGCGACCTTCACTGCGTGCAGACATTTCACCGCGCTCGCCACGATTTTCTCTCTCAGCTTGCGGTCGACGTTCTTTGCTCTCACTATGGCTTTCACGGGATTCAGCCTGAATACTGTTGTCTTGAACCAAACTCTTACGTTGATCCTGAAGGAAAGCACCACGATTTTCATAAATCTGGTTTACGCCCCAGGGCATGAGGGTAAAAAGCAATAATAATAAGCCACTGAAGGTAATCATGATGTGAAAGGGCAGGGCAAATACCGCAGTAGCATTGTGTGCATCCAACCATGAACGCTGACCTTTGCCGGGACGGAAAGTAAAAAAATCCTTGAAAATTTTCTTATGGGTAATGACACCGCTGATGATTGCCACCAGCATGAGCAGGGTCGCAACGCCGACCATCCAGCGCGCCCAGATTCTTGGCAAACCATACAATTCAAAGTGGAAACGGTATAAGAATGAACCACCGCGTGTTTCACGCGCTTGCAAAACTTCGCCGGTGGCGCTGTCAATCGTCACGCGGGTACCGCCACGACGGGCACGTGGATCTTCGCCGGCACTACGAATAGTCAGGGTGGTGGTATTTTGGCGTGAGTTAGGAAGCTGGATTGCCCAGCTGCCAGCATCCGGATGGTGCTGTTGCAGATAAGCCAGTGCCACACGGGTTTGTTCGATTTGAGTCTTTGGTGGAACTGATTGATGAAATTCCGGTTTCATCCAGACGGTAATTTCGTTCTGGAAAAAGCTTAAGGTTCCGGTCAAGAAAATCGCATATAAAAGCCAGCCTAAAATCAGACTGGCCCAAGTATGCAACCACGACATCGACTGGCGTGGACCTTCGGGTTTTGCATCTACTCTCATCTCAATTTCCTAAAAGCTTATAGGCGATATAGAGTAAAACACCGGGAATCGCGATCCCGAGCGTAGCTTTGAGCGTCTTATTCACCATAAATACCCAGATAAATGCAGCAGCATTCAAGCTAAAGCCAATCAGGGTGGCGGACATGGCTGCACTGCTTCCACTGTCGATAAAAAGCTGGGCAATCAAGATCGTTGCCAGTGTAGCCAGTAGATAACCGCCAGCACCCGCCAGAATAAAGCGATATAAAATCATCCCACGATAAGCCAGCATATTTGCTTTGACTTTATTTTTGCTTGATGGTTTCGGTGCAGTAACTGTTCCAGTCGCTATGGCTTGCATATTCGGACTATTCATCATCGAAAATTCTATTTACAAACTTATGAAGTAATTAATGATAATGATAACAATTATTGTTTAGATTTTAAATATGGGTTGTTGAACTATTTATATGAAAAATAAGTAAAACTGGAAGTTAGGTTAAAAAAGAGAGGGGGAAGGGAATTAAAAAAGATCAAAATGTAAGGCTTGAAAATAAAAACAGCGGCTCGAAGGCCGCTGTCTAAACTTCATTTATTCACGATTAGTCTTGCTGAATACCTGCAACCACCCAGTCCTGATTTGAACCTGCTGGTTTGGTGAAATGCCAGATTTCTGCGAACGGTTGCGGCAAGCTGTTTAAGTCTTCGCTTACCGTACCTGTAAAGCGTACGCTGACAATATACTGGCCATTGTCAGTCGATGAGTCGACGACCATCGCATTCAGATTTGAAAACTCGGCAACATCCTGATCCTGATTGCTCATGATGTCGTTATACATTGACTGATAAAGTTCAGGAGTCAGATAACGCTGAATTTCAGAAATGTTGCTTGCTGTATTCATGGACTGAATATGGTTAAAACGCTGACGCGCTACACGCAAGAATGCTGCAGGTTCAGTACCATCCGGTAACTGGCTGCCACTTTGGGTATAAGCTGCACCAAAAGGCGCGTTATTTACCGGAGCAGAACCGAACGGAGCATTGTTGCTTGACGTTTGACCGCCTACGTTCTGGCCAAAAATATTGGTACTGTCACCACTGCGAGGTGTGGTTGGTGCCTGACCAAACGGCGCTGCATTGGCAGCACCGCTATTTGGCGCAAATGGATTAGACGCTACTTTTTTTTTTGCGCCCATCTTACGGAAAATGAAGAAGGCAACAGCAGCAGCGAGAAGGATCCAGATCCAGCTCGGAATACCACCTTTTTCCTCTTCGGCTTGAGCAGCTTGAGCTTCAGACGCTGCTACACTTTGATCATCCGCCAAAGCATTGGCAGCGACTGCACCAATTGCGGCACCCGCTACACCCGCAGCAACCATACCACCCACACCCGGGCCAGATTTTTGCTGGGTTGCAGCACCCGCTGTTGGCGCTTGTTGAGCAGGCGCAGCTTGACGAGGTTGTTGATAAGATTGAGTAGGCTGTGCAGAACGTTGCATACCGTGACTTTTACCGCCACCAGCACGTTTTGCTTCAGCAGCAAAAGGCGCAACCAATAAAACTGCTGTCAAGATACCTGTGATCAAACCGCGCTGTCGAACTTCCATTCATTTTTCCTATGAGAATAAAACCTGTTTGTACAGTCTATTTATATAGGCTTTGTGTGGAATTTCAATCAAAAATCTGTATTTTTTTGCTCTTTGTACGAAATGAGCCGGTTTACAGTTAATTGAGTTCATCACTCAGCGCCATTGCCTCGCTCAAGGCTTCATGTAAACGCGCAACTGCAATAATTTGCACGCCCTCAATGGATTTTTGCGGTGCATTGCCGCGAGGGACAATAATGTATTTAAAACCATGTTTAATCGCTTCTTTCAGCCGTTCCTGACCGTTCGGCACAGGGCGAATCTCTCCAGACAGTCCGACTTCCCCAAAAACCGCCAGCTGTTGCGGTAAGGCTTTGCCACGAATGCTGGAAGCGCAGGCGAGAAGTACCGCCAGATCCGAACCTGTTTCGGTGATTTTCAAACCACCGACAATATTGACATAAACATCCTGGCCGGAGGTTTGCACACCACCATGCCGATGCATGACTGCAAGGAGCATATTTAGACGGTTCTGATCCAGGCCGAGCGCTACACGTCTTGGTTGGCCATGTGCATCATCGACCAGTGCCTGAACTTCAACCAGAAGCGGGCGCGTACCTTCGCGGCTGATCATTACAATCGAACCGGGAATCGCTTCATCATAACGGCTTAAAAAGATGGCTGAAGGATTGGAAACTTCGCGCAGACCTTTATCGGTCATGCCGAACACACCGAGCTCATTGACCGCACCAAAACGGTTTTTGACCGCTCGGATCATCCGGTAACGTGAATCCGACTGGCCTTCAAAATACAGCACACAGTCCACCATATGTTCCAGTACACGTGGGCCGGCCAGTGCGCCTTCTTTGGTTACATGACCGACCAGAAACAAAGACGTGCCACTATTTTTGGCAAAACGGGTCAACAAGGCCGCTGATTCACGAATTTGTGAGACACCACCTGGTGCAGATTGCAGGGTTTCGGTGTACAGGGTTTGGATCGAGTCCAGGATTGCCACCGCAGGACGTTGCTGGACCAGTACTTCACAAATACGTTCGACGCAGGTTTCTGCCATGACTTTGAGCTGGTCGGTTGGCAGATCCAGACGCTGGGCACGTAAAGCCACCTGAGACAAAGATTCCTCACCGGTCACATACAGGGCCGGATTTTTGGCAGATGCCATGTGCGTGGCTGTTTGTAGCAAAATGGTGGATTTACCAATCCCGGGATCACCGCCGATTAGGACCACCGAACCAGTGACAAGTCCGCCACCCAAGACCCGGTCAAATTCGCTGATACCCGTCGGCAGACGAGTTTCATGAGAGACTGAGACCTGATTTAAGTTGGTAATGCTAGACGCCTGGCCTGCGTATCCACCACCAATTTTTGGCTGTGCACGATGCGTTACTGCCGGTGCAATGGTCACCTCAACCAGGCTGTTCCATTCCCCGCATTCAGAACACTGCCCCGACCATTTTGGATGATCGGCACCACATTGTTCACAACGATACACACTTTTTGCTTTAGCCATATTTGAAGATGAAGCGATTGAAATTGAGTGACAGCATAGCGGTGAATGCCATCGAAAACCAAGTCTTTCACCTGAAAAATCATGGTTTTTACGACAAGTCTTGTCGTTTTTATTTATGCTGATTTGAATGCTGTGCGTCAACACCGTCTATAATGCCCATCTTGTTATGCTGGAATGGAACAGATCTTGTCACAATTGTTGAAACATATTGATGCGATCGCACGCGAAAAAAACCGTGATGTGCTGTTTGTGCATTTTGATCATTATGTCCATCCAGATCGGGACACAAACTCGGTTCGCCAGATTTTGATCGGCTGGCTAGAGCAACAGGGCATTGTCTATATGCCGTGTTTAGGTGTGGATCAAACCGTCCATAGTGAAATCTACCTAGGTGGTCTTTATCTGGATGTACCTTTTGATTTGCATCATAAAACCTATCAAAAATTGAGTGGGTATCTGGAAGATGAACAGGGCAATATGAAAATTAAAGGCATTCAGTTTTTTGTTTTATCTTTGGGACTAGCACTGGAGCTTGAATCTGAGTGGGACAAGCTGGCTTGTAGTGGTTTACGTTGCTAAAATTTCATAATGAAAAATGGGAAAACTGAAGTATAAAAAAGCCACGATTTACGTGGCTTTTTTATATGTGAATTGAATATTTACACAACTTATCAATTAATAAAGTTCACCAGATTTACGTCTTGCAATGAAGTCTTTCGACTCTTTGGCAATAACACCAGACAGAAGTAATAAGCCAATCAGGTTTGGAACCGCCATCAGGCCGTTGAAGGTGTCGGCAAATAGCCAGACCAGATCCAGTGTGGCCACACAGCCAATGAAAACTGTAGCAATGTAAATGATACGGTAAGGCAGTACGAATTTTTCACCGAGTAAATAGGTGGCACATTTTTCTCCGTAGTAGCTCCAGCCTAAAATGGTGGAATAGGCGAAGAAAATAATACCGAAAGTGACCACCCAACCACCGACACCTGGCAGCAGTTTGTCGAACACGCCGATAGTCAGTACCGCACCGGTTTGATCTCCGAATGAATTACCGGCCATGATATAACCCATCACCAGGACAATACCGGTAATTGAACAGACAATAATCGTATCAATAAAGGTACCGGTCATGGATACCAAACCTTGACGGGCCGGATGATCGGTTTTTGCCGCTGCGGCAGCAATCGGCGCAGAACCCATGCCGGCTTCGTTGGAGAATACACCACGTGCCACACCATAACGAATCGCCGCACCAATCGCACCGCCCACTGCAGCTTCACCGGTAAATGCATAGGTGAAGATCATTTTTAGTGCCGGCACGACCAGTTCCAGATTATTAAAAATAATAATCAGACCGCCAGCCACATAACCCACCGCCATAATCGGCACGATCACAGAAGAAGCTTTGGAAATCGATTTAATCCCGCCCAAAATCACCAGTGCTGAAAAGGCAGTGATAATGATCCCCGTCATCCAGGTTTCGATGCCCAGGCTGTTTTCAACCGCCAGTGCTACAGTATTCGACTGTACTGAACTGCCGATTCCAAAAGAAGCCAGTGTCCCGAACAAGGCAAAAATCAGTGCCAGCCATTTCCATTTCAGACCACGCTCGATGTAGTACATCGGACCACCCGACATTTCACCTTTTTCATTTTTGACTCGGTATTTGACTGCCAGAACACCTTCGCCATATTTGGTGGCCATACCAAACAGGGCGGTCATCCACATCCAGAACACGGCGCCCGGACCCCCGAGGACACAGGCAGTGGCTACGCCGGCAATGTTACCGGTACCAATCGTGGCAGAGAGTGCGGTCATCAATGAAGCAAATTGGGAAATGTCCCCTGAATGGTCAGGGTGCTTGCCAAAGACCTGTTTGAAGGCTAGGGGCAACATGCGGAACTGCCAGAACAATAAACGGAAGGTAAGGAAAATCCCGGTACCAACAATTAGTACCAGCATATAAGGGCCCCAGACCCAGCCGCTTAAAGTTTCCATTAAACTTTGTAAATTTTGCATAAAATTCTTCTTATTGATCCATGTCTGTGTAGTTCGAGGTATTGATTAAAAAGCAATTGCTATGCCAGATATATTCATCCTGAATGCATAAATTGACTGAATAGTGTTCTATTTTTTACACAGTTTTAAAAATTTGACAAGAAATTACTGGAATATCGCAGGTCAAAAATAAAGCAGAAGTGTAACCGTAGAGCGATATAAGAAAAATAAATTAACTTCTTCAATTAATCAGGAAATACAAATGATGCAAATTTTATTTTTGTATTCAGCATTTTTTACGTTAATTTGTCGCGAGTAAAACTCAAAGTTGTAATTAATAATGTCAGAAAAATATAACAATTCGTCGGCAGAGCACGGTGAATTAAAGCGGAGTTTGTCCAATCGGCACCTACAGTTAATTGCCATTGGGGGCGCCATCGGAACCGGCCTGTTTATGGGTTCGGGTAAAACCATCAGTCTCGCAGGTCCTTCGATTCTGGTGATCTATATGATCATCGGTTTTATGGTCTTTCTGGTGATGCGTGCATTGGGTGAGTTGTTGCTCTCCAATTTACAATATAAATCATTTATTGATTTTGCCACGGATCTGATCGGGCCTTGGGCCGGATACTTTGTCGGCTGGACCTACTGGCTGTGCTGGATCACCATCGGGATCGCAGATCTGTCAGCCATTATTTACTATCTGCAATTCTTCAATAATGGCTTGCCCTTTAGCCCTGAAGAAGGCGTCATGATCAGTGTTGCCGCGATTGTGTTTATCATGGGGCTGAATCTGGTCACGGTAAAACTGTTTGGTGAAATGGAATTCTGGTTTGCCCTGGTCAAAATTATCGCCATTGTGGTGCTGATTGCTGTTGGTCTGTGGATGGTGTTTACTGGCTTTACCAATGATGTTGGTACGGTCGCATCCTTTAGTCATATCTGGGAGCATGGCGGTTTGTTCCCAACGGGTGCCATGGGCTTCCTGGCCGGTTTCCAGATTGCCATCTTTGCCTTTGTGGGGGTGGAACTGGTGGGGACTACCGCGGCTGAAACCAAAGATCCGGAAAAGAACCTGCCAAAAGCGGTGAACTCTATTCCGATCCGTATCATTATTTTCTATGTATTGGCACTGCTCATTGTGATGTCAGTAACTCCATGGAACCAGATTGACCCGAATGTTTCGCCCTTTGTAAACCTGTTCAGTCAGGCTGGCATTGCAGCGGCTGCGATCATCATGAACCTGGTGGTGTTGTCCTCAGTGATGTCATCGATGAACAGTGGCGTATTCTCGACCAGCCGTATGCTGTTTGGCCTGTCGCGTGAAGAGCAGGCACCGGTTGCCTTTGGTCGCTTGAATCGTCGTGCTGTCCCTGCAAATGCCCTGTATTTTTCTGCCGTGTGTTTGTTGCTGGGTGCAGCACTGCAGTATTTCGTTCCGGATACTGTTCGGGCCTTTACCTTGGCCACGACTTTATCCACGATTCTGTTTATTTGTGTCTGGATCATCATTATCTGGAGCTATATCGTGTATTACAAAACACGTCCAGAGCTGCATGCCAAATCGACCTTTAAGCTGCCAGGTGGTTTATTGACTTGTTGGGTCGTGATTATTTTCTTCCTGAGCATGATCGTGGTTTTGGCGCTGGAAGAGGATACTCGTCAAGCACTGATGATCAGTCCGATCTGGTTTATCCTGCTGATCATTGGCTATTTTGGTTTCTATAAACAGAAACATAAATAAACCTTATCAATAAAAACGTCAGCGATCTGCTGGCGTTTTTTTTTGTCTAAAGATACTCTCTAGCGTTTAACGCTTGGGTCATGCCGAATGATCGCGTTATACTTCATCGAAACTATTACATTAGGTGGTCAGATGCGCCAAGTCATTTGCTACATCAGTATCTTAGCGACAGGTCTTGTTCTTGCAGGTTGTGGACAGTCAGGTGCTTTGCACTTGCCGAATGATCCGAATTACGACAAGCGTGCCAAGTATCTGTTATACAAAAATACTGAAACTGAGCCTAAAGCGTCCGATGAAAAACGCGAGGCACCCGTGCAACAACAGTTTGCTGCACCTACAGATTCAGACGTTAAAACCACACCATAACGCTTTCACAGAAAGGATACCTTCATGAGTTTCACCCGCATTAATGGGGTATTGCACGCTGAGCAATGTTCATTACAACAGCTCGCGGAGCAATTCGGCACACCACTCTATGTTTATTCTAAAGCCACTTTGGAAAAGCATTTTTTAGATATGGACCGTGCTTTTGATTTTATCGACCATCAAATCTGTTTTGCGGTAAAGTCCAACTCTAATCTTGCGGTATTGAATGTATTGGCCAAACAGGGTGCCGGTTTTGATATTGTGACCGGTGGTGAATTGGCGCGTGTGCTGAAAGCCGGTGGTGATGCATCGAAAATCGTATTTTCGGGCTTGGGTAAATCTGAAGCGGATATCAAAAAAGCGTTGGAAGTCGGCATTGCCTGTTTCAACGTGGAATCTTATGCCGAGCTGGATCGTATCCAGAAGGTTGCGGCTGAATTAAATATCAAAGCGCCGATTTCATTACGTGTGAATCCTGATGTCGATGCCAAAACCCATCCTTATATTTCAACCGGCTTAAAAGAAAATAAATTCGGTATTCCGTCTGATAGCGTGTTTGAAACTTATCAATATGCAGCGTCATTGCCAAATCTGGATGTGGTTGGGATTGACTGCCATATCGGTTCACAGCTGACTGAAACCCAGCCATTTGTGGATGCACTGGATCGTGTCATTGTGATGATCGACCAGTTAAAAGAGCTGGGCATTCACCTCAAACACATCGATATCGGCGGTGGTCTGGGTGTGACGTATAAAGATGAAACCCCGCCGTCGGTTGAAGAATATGCCAATGCGCTACGTCCAGCTTTAGAAAAATTGGGCTTGAAAGTGTATATGGAACCGGGACGTAGTATCTCTGCCAATGCAGGTGTGCTGCTGACTAAAGTGGATCTATTAAAACCAACGAATCACCGTAATTTCGCGATTATTGATGCTGCGATGAATGACCTGATTCGTCCTGCTTTATATGAAGCATGGATGGACATTCAATCTGTTACACCTCGTACCGATGTCGAAACGAAAGAATGGGATGTCGTGGGCGCAATTTGTGAAACTGGTGATTTCCTGGGTAAAGAGCGTGAGCTTGCGATCAAGGAAAATGATGTGCTGGCAGTACTCGGTGCAGGTGCGTATGGTTTCGTGATGAGTTCAAATTACAACAGCCGTGGACGTGCTGCTGAGGTAATGGTTGATGCTGATCAGGCACATTTGATTCGTGAACGTGAGACGATTGAATCACTTTGGGAACGTGAGCGTTTATTGCCTTAAGGATAAATCAGGATGTTATTAGAATTTACCAAGATGCATGGTCTGGGCAATGACTTTATGGTGGTTGATCTGATCAGCCAGCGTGCTTATTTAGACACTTTGACCATTCAGCGTTTGGCCAATCGTAACTTCGGCATTGGTTTTGATCAACTCTTGGTGGTTGAGCCACCCGATGTCCCAAGTGCAGACTTTAAATATCGGATTTTTAATGCCGATGGTTCAGAAGTGGAACAATGTGGCAATGGCGTGCGCTGTTTTGCCAAATTTGTACATGATCGTCAGCTCACCACCAAAACCAAAATCAAGGTACAAACCAAATCTGGTATTGTAAAGCCGGAATTGGGTGCGAATGGTTGGGTACGGGTCAATATGGGCTATCCAAAATTCCTGCCTCAGGAAATTCCATTCCTGGCCGATGCACCAGAAAGCCTGTATGACATTGATCTCGCTGGCGGTGAAAAGCTGACGATTGATGTTGTGAATATGGGTAATCCACATGCGGTGACGATTGTACCGGATGTGATTGCTGCCGATGTCGCACGTATTGGTCCACAAGTTGAATCGCATGCGCGCTTCCCGGCACGGGTCAATGCTGGCTTTATGCAGATTATTGATGAAAAACATGCACGTTTACGTGTATATGAGCGTGGTGTAGGCGAGACCTTGGCTTGTGGTACAGGCGCCTGTGCCGCCGCAATTTCAGGTATGCGCCGTGGTCTGCTTTCGAGTAAAGTCGAAGTTGAACTGGCAGGCGGAAAGTTACAAATTGAGTGGAAAGAAGGTGATGTGGTCTGGATGACCGGACCAACGGCGACCGTATATGAAGGACGTCTGGATTTACGTTATTTCCAGGGTTAAGCTTGGTTCCGCTTGAGAAAAAAGCACTGTCTTCGATGGTGCTTTTTTTTATGCTAGGATGGGAAAAACCGTAGAATTTGAATGAGATGAATAAGCTTGTGTTCCTGCCGGGTGCTTCAGGAAGGCAGCACTTTTGGCAGCCATTAAGAGCAGCATTAACCGAATATACAGATCAGCAAGCCATTGCATATCCAGGCTTTGATGGCGTAGTGCCAAATTTAGCCATTCAAAACCTGTATGACTTGCAAGAATTCGTGAAAGAAAAAATTGAGGATGATTCCATTCTGATTGCCCAGTCTATGGGTGGTGTATTGGCCGTTGGATTAGCACTCAATCATCCGCAGAAAGTCAAAGGACTGGTATTATTGGCGACATCTGGTGGGCTGAATTTAAAAACATTTCATTGTGCAGACTGGCGAACAGATTACCGTGAACTGTTTAGAACAGCACCGGACTGGTTTGAACAAGACCAAACTGAATCTAGCCGCGTTCAGCTCGCAAGTCTGGACGTTCCGATCTTGCTGATCTGGGGAGATCATGATCCTTTAAGCACTGTTCAGCTTGGACAATACTTGGCAGGAATTTTTAAAAATGCAAAACTGCATATTATCCAAGGTGGAGATCATTTCTTTGCCAATTCTCATGCAGATCAGGTTGCAATGCTGATTCAAGATTATCTGGAGCAATTATAAATGGAGCAAGCAGTGATTGTGCCACCTCAACTCTTGCTCAGTATGTGGCTGAAAGAACGTGAAATCCAGAATCAGTCCAAACATACCTTGCAAGCTTATGAGCGTGATGTCTCGGATTTTTTAGAGTTTTGCCAGCGTGAGCAGCTCAATTTAAACGATGTAGAAGCCACCGATTTACGCCAGTTTCTGGCTGAAAAAGTGGAACAGCATCAGCTCAGTCCTAGCAGCCTGCAACGTATGCTTTCGGCTATTCGCCAGTTTATGAAATGGGCCGAGCAGGCTCAGCATATGGCTTTTAATCCGGCGGATGATTTTCAGTTAAAACGTCAATCGCGTCCTTTGCCGGGCATGGTGGATATTGAAACCGTCAACCAAATTATTGATCAGCCTGCGCCTGAAAATGAAATACAACAGCAAATGTGGCTCCGGGACAAAGCGATGTTAGAATTGCTTTATTCCAGTGGGCTGCGTCTGGCAGAACTGCAAAGCCTGAGAATTAAAGATATTGATTTCAACCGGCAGTTATTACGCATTACTGGTAAAGGCAATAAAACCCGGATAGTGCCTTTCGGTTCCAAGGCCAAAGACAGCGTGATGGCTTGGTTGCAAGTCTATCCCTTATGGAATGGCGATTTTGTACCGGAGGCGAATGTATTTATTACCCAGAAAGGCAATCCGCTCGGTGCACGACAAATTGAAAATCGGGTCAAGTTTCAGGCGCAGCGCGCAGGCGTGAATGTAGATTTACATCCGCATTTGTTAAGACATTGTTTTGCGAGTCACATGTTATCGAATAGCCGGGACTTACGAGCCGTGCAGGAAATGCTGGGACACAGTAATTTAACCACCACGCAAATTTATACCCATGTTGATTTTGACCATCTGGCCCAGATTTATGATCAGGCCCATCCGCGTGCGCAGCATAAAGAAGATTGATCATGTGCCCAGTTTTAAAGAATAAAAATCATGAAAATTGTATTTTTGGCACAAAACTTTCATATATAAACCTTAAAATGGAATTGAACTGAACATTGGCGTTCGGGTAAGCATTTCACTATTGTCTTATTCGTTAAATGCGCCATTTCAGGTATAACAATAACTAGTATTTAATATTTAAAATGAAATATTGCTGAGTAGAGTCTCAGCATTTGACCGATGGGAGGTGACATGGACACACTGGTAATTGCAGATATAGAGCAAAAATATGCACAGTTAAGTGAAGCTCAAAAAGAAATGTTTGCAGGTTATGGTTTGCGACAAATCAAGCATTTTGTGGACATTAGCTTACCCAATCTTGAAGCGACCTTACCTGAAGGCGCCATCATTCAAGGGATTAATGCCGATGGAAAAGTTCAGGCCTTTAATGCGGCGACTAGGCAATACTATTTATGGATTTCTGATTTGCAATGGCAATTGTCGAATCGTGCGACCCAGGCAGTCGATTTAAAAGAAGATGCGATTGCAATTTGGCAAATTTTTGAATTGGCAGACTATGAGCTGGTAGATTTAAGCCATGTACATCGTGATTTTTTAGCACAAGAAACTGAGTAAATTCTGAAGCATCCACACAGCATAAAAATAAGACTCAGTCCTGTGGTTTGGCTTTGCTCAAGAGGAAAAGGTTGTCTTCTATTATAGGCAACCTTTTTTATACGAGAACTTGCAATCTATGCGCTTGCAGCACAGGTTATGGTTTCAGCAAGCTACGATCATTCAAATCTTAAATTAAGAACATAGCTTCGTTATCTAAAATCAGTTTGCCTATAAATCTTCTAAAGGTAGCTGGAAACTCTGTTTAATAATCTGACTCGGTAAATCTGTTTTGACACTGGTAATACCATTTTTTTTGGTCAGATGGGTCGACTGGAATTTCCGGTAACTTTCCAGATCAGGCACCACGACTTTCAACATGGCATCGCTCTCTCCCAAAATGATGTAGCACTCCATCACTTGCGGCAATTCTTTCATCGCCTCAATAAAGGTATCAATGGTTTCGGCATCCTGACCGACCAGCCAGATGCGCGAAAATAAAATCAGCTGAAAACCAATTTTTTGTTGATCGACAATAGTCGTGTAATTCTGAATCACGCCTGCATCTTCCAGCAATTTCACCCGGCGTAAACAGGATGAAGGTGAAAGTCCGATTTCACGTGCCAGATCATTATTCTGAATACGGCCATTGGCCTGTAAATGTCGAATGATATTTTTATCAATTCGATCAAGCTTTACCCGCACAGACTTGGTGGATATTTTCATAAATTAGAATAGTATTCGAAAAATAATACGTATTATAAAATAAATTGAAAGCCAATTTTGTAAAAAATCGCAGATACTTATTTCACTTTCTGGAGTTTGAAAGGAAAAGGAAATGTCTGTATTTGTACTCTTTGCACTGACCGTGCTTCCCCTGATTTTTACGCCTGGACCCGATATGTTATTTATCCTGTCTCAAGTGATGGGTAAAGATGCAAAAGCAGGCATGATGGCAACCTTAGGGGTGTGTTGCGGTTATCTGGTGCATTCGATCCTTGTGGCAGTAGGGATTGCGGCTATTATTGTCTCTTTTCCGGTGTTGTTTGAAACGATTCGTTGGCTCGGGATTGCTTATCTGCTGTATCTGGCCTTTGGTTTGCTCAAATCGGTATTCAGTAAAAATGCGCTGAACATTGAGAAAAAGACCTCAGCCAATCCGATTAAAAAAGGTTTTTTTACTGCGCTGTTAAATCCGAAAGGGATGTTGATTTATTTTGCGATTTTGCCGCAGTTTATTGATAAATCGGCCGATACTGTTAGCCAAGGTTTGATTCTGTCCTTTATTTTTATCAGTCTGATTTTTGTGGTGTATTGTGGCTTAAGCATTTTATTTAGCAAGATCAGCCAGAAAACCCAAATGGATGAACGTAAACAAAAATGGGTAGATGGAACTTCTGGTGGTTTACTGGCACTTGCTGCAAGCTGGCTCATCATCAATTAATCTGGTTGCAAAGAAGCATACTGTTCGCAGTATGCTTTTTTTATAATTGCGAAGATTTGAAATTAAATATTCACTTTGTCGGCGTAGAATTCAATGCGCTGGTTTATTATTTGGTCAATTTGTCTTTATATTAGGTTTAATTCGCTCTCAAAAATAGTTCTGTCCAAAATGACAAAAGCTGACATACGTATATTCCGGCTGTTTTGCTTCAAGCTGCTTTAAATCAATTTAAATTAAATGTGATCAATCAAAACTTCTGATGTGATTAATCAGATAAAAAAATAATATAAATCAATAATTAAATTTTAAGTAAATATTGATACATTTCATTGTAATAAAACGATAACAATTAATTGTGAACGCATCGTTCAGGGAAAATTACGCATTTTTACACCTCTTTGTTGAATTGTGACTTGACCGAAATGCCGTACACATTGCAAGATAGGGCACCTAAAAAAATTTAAGTGAAGAGTTACACTAACTTTTCTCAACATTTACATTTGCTAAAACAGCCGAGGATTACATGAAGGCTCTTGTTGCTGTAAAACGTGTGGTTGATGCCAACGTTAAAGTTCGTGTTAAACCGGACAACAGTGGTGTTGACTTAACTAACGTTAAAATGTCAATTAATCCATTCTGTGAAATCGCAGTGGAAGAAGCGGTTCGTTTAAAAGAAAAAGGAACTGTTTCAGAAATCATTGTTGTTTCTATTGGTCCTAAAGAAGCCCAAGAACAGATCCGTTCTGCAATGGCGCTTGGTGCTGACCGCGGTATTCTGGTTGAAGCTGATGACAGCCAACTGGGTGCGCTGGAAATCGCTAAAATTCTTAAAGGCGTTGTTGACGCTGAACAACCACAATTGATCCTTCTGGGTAAGCAAGCAATTGATGATGACTCGAATCAGGTTGGTCAGATGCTTGGCGCTCTAATGGGTGCAGGCCAAGGTACCTTCGCTTCTGAAGTGAAAGTAGATGGCGATAAAGTACAAGTAACACGTGAAGTAGACGGTGGTTTACAAACTGTTGAGCTGACACTTCCAGCAATCATTACCACTGACTTGCGTTTGAACGAGCCACGTTATGCGGCACTTCCAAACATCATGAAAGCGCGTAAAAAACCGCTGGATACCAAGTCACCTGCAGATTTCGGTGTAAACCCTGCAACTAAACTGAAAACAGTGAAAGTTGAATCACCTGCAGAGCGTAAAGCTGGCGTACAAGTGAAGTCTGTAGACGAACTTGTAGAAAAATTGAAAAACGAAGCGAAAGTGATCTAATACAGAAGGATAAAAATCATGAGTATTTTAGTTATCGCTGAGCACGACAACAAAGCATTAAACGCTGCTACTTTAAACGTTGTTGCTGCAGCGCAAAAAATCGGTGGTGATATCACTGTATTGGTTGCTGGTTCTGGCGCTCAGGCAGTTGCTGACCAGGCGGCTAAAGTTGCGGGCGTAAGCAAAGTATTACTTGCTGATGACGCTGCTTATGCAAACCAATTGGCTGAAAACGTGGCAAAACTTGTTGCTGAATTAGGTAAAGGCTATACACATATCCTTGCTGCTTCTACAACAACTGGTAAAAACATTTTGCCACGTGCAGCTGCGCTTCTTGACGTAAGCATGATCACTGACATCATCGCGGTAGATAGTCCTAAGACTTTCAAACGTCCGATCTATGCAGGTAACGCAATTGCGACTGTAGAATCAGGCGAAAACATCGTATTGGCGACTGTTCGTGGTACAGCATTTGATGCTGTAGCTGCTGAAGGCGGTTCTGCTGCTGTTGAAGCTGCTGCGTCTACGGGTGATGCGGGTATTTCTAAGTTTATCAACGAAGAAATCGTAAAGTCTGAACGTCCTGAACTGACAGCTGCGCGTATTGTGGTTTCTGGTGGTCGTGGTGTAGGTTCTGGTGAGAACTATCACAAGATCCTTGATCCATTGGCTGACAAGCTTGGTGCTGCTCAAGGTGCATCACGTGCTGCGGTAGATGCTGGCTTCGTACCAAACGATATGCAAGTGGGTCAAACTGGTAAAATCGTTGCACCTGACCTGTACATCGCGGTAGGTATCTCTGGTGCGATTCAGCATTTGGCGGGTATGAAAGAATCTAAAGTGATCGTTGCGATCAACAAAGACGAAGAAGCGCCAATCAATGCAGTTGCTGACTACTGGTTAGTTGGTGATTTGAACACTGTAATTCCAGAATTGGTTTCTAAAATCTAATTCCTGAATCGGGTTCAAAAACGCTCTTGCGCAGGCAGTAAGTGAATACTTGCTGCTTTGCTCAGGGGCGTTTTTTTATGCAAAAATTTTAAAAATACTCGGCAGTCGAAACTAGAGTATTTCATTTGCATGAAAAGTGATAAAATCCCGGTTTGCTTTTTCTCCTGTTTTTAATCATGTCCTTTTCCAAAGCCGCCCATATCCTGTTTATTAGTTTTTTGCTGATTGCGCTTTATCTGGGTATTTGTATTCATACTGCCCTGAATGCACCAGCTTCGGTAACTCAGTATTTATTTAGTGAATCAGGCGCTTTTGAAGTCATGAGTCCATGGTTGTGGTACTTGCTGGCAGTGCTGTGTTTGCTTAATGTTGAAATCAAACCTAATACCCGAGTGTTTACGGCTATAGCAGCGACATTGTTGGGATTGCGGGAAATGGATTTTCATAAGCAGGTGTTTGAAATGAGTTTTATTAAAACTAATTTCTATCGCAGTGCTGAAATTCCGCTCATGGATAAGCTGCTCGGATTTATTTTATTGCTCGGGATTATTTTTGTCTTTCTGGTACTGGCGAAAAAATTGGTTCAAACCATACGAAGCATGAAAGATTCTTTGAATATTGCACATTTTTTTATCTTCCTCACCATTGCCTGTGGCGGACTGAGCAAGGTGCTCGATCGCACGACCTCAACCCTGAAAGAAGAATTCGGCATCCAGTTGGTGCCACATACTCAAATCATGATTATGACCATTGAGGAAGGGGTAGAAATGTTATTGCCAGTTTTATTGATTGTGGCCGTGCTGAGCTATCGTAAAGTACTGAACCAGGCACAATAAAAATATAGAAAAAACGATGAAGATGCGCCAGTTGATTGGCGCATTTTGTTTTTGTAGTACTGTATTTCTCAAAATTTGAGGTATTGAAAAATCCTGTCTGAATGCGCTAATTTTCGGTTTTCAAATAACAAGAAAATGATCACTAAAATGAAGATAATTAACAAGGTTAAGCTGAATATTTCGACACAAAAATACAAGTGTTTATGCTATAATTTAGGGCTGTATTTTAGTTTTTAACTCAGTCGTTTGAGTTAATGATTTTGCTAGTTTTACGACATATAAATACAAGCCAAAATTGGCTTGTAGAATAAGGAGTATGCATGAGCGTATCGGAAATTAGACCGATTGCCATTGAGGATGAACTTAAAAGCTCATATCTCGATTATGCGATGAGCGTGATTGTGTCACGTGCATTGCCCGATGTACGAGATGGTTTAAAACCTGTTCATCGTCGTGTGCTTTTCGCAATGCACGAATTAGGCAATGACTATAACAAAGCTTATAAAAAGTCTGCACGTGTAGTCGGTGACGTGATCGGTAAATATCACCCGCATGGTGATTCTGCCGTATATGAAACGATTGTACGAATGGCGCAAGATTTCAGCTTGCGTTACCAATTGGTTGATGGTCAAGGTAACTTCGGTTCGGTCGATGGTGATAGCGCAGCAGCCATGCGTTATACTGAAGTGCGTATGCGTAAACTGACCCACGAACTGTTAGCGGATCTTGAAAAAGATACCGTCGAGTGGGAAGACAACTACGATGGCTCTGAGCGTATTCCTCAAGTCATGCCAACCCGTGTACCGAACTTGTTGATTAATGGTGTCACTGGTATCGCAGTCGGTATGGCGACCAATATGGCGCCGCATAATATGACTGAAGTTGTGAATGCGTGTCTGGCCTATGCTAATGATCCTCAGATCAGCATCGAAGGATTGATGGAACATATTTCTGGTCCGGATTTCCCGACAGGCGGTATTATTTACGGTAAATCAGGCATTGTCGATGCTTACCGTACCGGTAAGGGTCGTTTGCATATCCGTGGTAAGTACCATTTCGAAGAAGATCCGAAGAATGGCCGTACCACGATTGTCTTCACTGAAATTCCATATCAGGTCAATAAAGCAAAAACCATTGAGCGTATTGCTGAACTGGTCAAAGAGAAAAAACTCGAAGGCATTTCAGAGCTTCGTGACGAGTCTGACAAAGACGGTATGCGTATCGCGATTGACCTGAAGCGCGGTGAAAACGCCGAAGTGATCGTGAACAACCTGTTCCAGAACACACAACTTGAAAACTCTTTCAGCATCAATATGGTTTGCCTGGACAATGGCCAACCAAAATTGATGAATCTGAAAGACATCATTGCAGCGTTTATCCGTCACCGTCAGGAAGTGGTCACGCGTCGTACCATGTTCGAATTACGCAAAGCGCGTGAACGCGGTCATATCTTGGAAGGTTTAACCGTTGCTCTGGCGAATATTGATGCCATCATCGAAACCATCAAGAGTTCTGCGAATCCGGCTGAAGCGCGTGAGCGTTTGCAGGCAGGTGAATGGGCTGGTGGCGGTGTTTTGGCATTGCTAGAAAAAGCCGGTTCGGTTTCTGTGCGTCCGGATGAGATTGAAGGTGAAGACCCAAGTCGCCCCTTTGGTTTGGATGGCGAGATTTATCGTCTGTCACCGACCCAGGTGAATGCGATTATGGAACTTCGCTTGCACCGTTTAACCGGTCTGGAACAAGACAAGTTACATGCTGAATATAGTGAAATCCTGTCACAAATCGCTGAACTGGCTGCAATTTTGAATGACTTTAATCTGTTGATGAACGTGATTCGTGAAGAATTGGCCTTGATTCTTCAGCAGTATGGCGATGCACGTAAAACATCGATTGTCGAGTCACGTATCGATTTCTCTCGTGAAGATCTGATTCCTGAAGAGCAAATGGTTCTGACGGTATCGAAATCAGGTTATGCGAAAACTCAACCATTGTCTGACTACGCTGCACAGCGTCGTGGTGGCCGTGGTAAGTCTGCGACCAGCATGAAAGAAGATGATTACATTCAACATCTGATTGTGACGTCAAGTCATGCGACGGTACTTTGCTTTACCAACGTTGGTAAGGTCTACCGTCTGAAAGTCTATGAAGTGCCGCAAGCATCACGTGGTGCCAAAGGTCGCCCAATGGTGAACTTGCTGCCACTGGATGAAAACGAGACCATTACCGCGATCTTGCCGGTGATTGACGCGCCGAAGAAATTCAAAGAACGTCTGGCTGACTTCAAGGCATTTGTAAAAGCCAATGCAGCGCAGTTGCAAAGCAATGAAGTGATCAATGCTCATTTTGCCGAGCTTGAAGCCGCCCTGACTGAATCTGAAGATGGTGCGGATGATATTTCTGATGCATTGCGTATTCAATTGAAACAGTTGGGCTTGGAGCTTTCTGCAACAGATCTTGATGATGACATCATCAATGACTTTGCTCAGCAGGCTGAAGCGGTACGTAAAAACTTCTATGTGTTTATGGCGACTGAATACGGTACGATTAAACGTGTAGAGCTTGAACAGTTCTCGAATGTTCGTTCAAACGGTTTACGTGCGATTGAGCTGAATGGCGACGATACTCTCATTGGTGTAGCGATTACCGACGGCGAACAGCAAATCATGTTATTCTCGAACGAAGGTAAAGCCATTCGCTTCGCAGAGACTGATGTACGTTCAATGGGCCGTTCTGCCAAAGGTGTACGTGGTATGCGCGTGACTATTGGTGCAGCTGCACAGCTAGAAGAAAATGATGAAACTGAGATCGAGTCTGATGACGAAGATGGCTTAGATTCAGCATTGATTAGCCGAATCGTATCACTGGTTGTTGTACCTGAAACTGGCGAAGTACTGTGTGCATCTGAAAATGGTTATGGTAAACGTACTCCAGTAGATGATTTCCCGACCAAGAAACGTGGCGGTAAGGGCGTGATTGCGATCAAGACCTCTGAACGTAACGGTCAATTGGTGGGCGCTGTTGCCATCGATGCTTCTAAAGAACTGATGCTAATCTCTGATGGCGGTACGCTGGTTCGTACCCGTGCATCTGAAGTGGCGCAAACCGGTCGTAACGCACAGGGTGTTCGTCTGATCCGCCTAGGTAATGAGGAATTGCTGGTTGGTGTCGTTTCAATCGAAGCGGTTGAAGAAGATGAGTTTGTTGAAGCGATTGAAGGTGCAGAATCTTTAGTAGCAGAAACAGATGTAGCAGCTGAAACTGAGCAAGTTGCAAAAGATGGTGAAAATTCAGTAGAAGAATAAGTTTTTTACTGATAAAAAGGGCGCTTCGGCGTCCTTTTTTATAAACCTTGACTGCATAAGGGTAAGCGATGAAAACCAAATTAATGTTGTTGGCAGCAGCGGTTGCATTGACTGGCTGTAATTCAATGGACAATATTCCGAATCCGAGTCCTGAACAGGAAAAGGCGGCACAGCTGGCTTATGAGGATTTGCGTGACGGGAAATATGAGGAATTTCTGGATCAGTTAGAACCGCAGTTGCAAACCCAGTTTAAGGATAATGAAAAGCTGATGAAACGCTTTTCACGTTCAATTCCTCAAGGTGAATACAAGTCTAAGACTTTAATGACCAAAGAGATTGAAGAAGCAACCAATCAGCCTGGACAATATAAGGTCAGTTATGAAATTGCCTATCCGGAGAATCTGGTTCAGTATGATGTGAGTTTTGATAAGCCGAATGGTAGCAACAAGATTCGTAATTTCAATATTCAGGTCTTTGGCGAATCAAGTAAATAAGTGGAATAGGCGCATTGCTATAATGTTCTATCTGCTTTGATGACCAGAAATTAAACGTCGATAAGCCAAGAAAAAGCACATGCTGCCGATCATTCCAAGATAGAGCAGTTTAGGTAAGACCAGTGCGGTAGGTACACCCATCTGATTGAGTTGAATAAACATCTGCACAATTTGGGTGGAAGGCAGGATTTCGCCAACGACTTGCATCCAGATAGGCATGGCAGCATGTGGCCAGGCCGCACCAGATAAAAAGAACAGTGGAATGGAAGTGAATACAATCACATGACCCGCACGTTCTGGCAGATCCAGAAAACTGGCAAATAGGCAGGTCATGCCAATTATCGTGTAGATAAAAACCGGAACAGCCAGTAGCATCCCGAACAGGTTGCCACCGCGCGGATAATCAAACAGCCAGAAGCTGAAACCGAATAAATAGAAACATCCCAGACAGCCAATAGTAAAGACTGCTAAACCCATTCCCATGAGTGCATTTGCGTTTAATTCTATTTTTCTTTCCCGATATACCAAAATCAGCATACTCAAACCCAAAAGAATAGTTTGGTGGATAATTAAGGGTGCAACCGCAGGAAAGACATAACTGCCATAGCCGGACAGTGGATTAAATAAAGGAATTTGATGCACAGAAAGGGCCGGTGAAAAATCCGAGACCTCACCAAAGCGTTCAGTATAGTCTGCTAAAGTTTGCTCAACCGATGTGGCTAAGCCCAGACCAATTTGTTTGGTCACTAAAAAGTTGGCTGTACTTAAATACAGTCCAATGCCACCTGTTTCACCATGCCTTAAGCTTTGCGATAAATTGTCCGGCAGCAGTAAAATGCCATCGGCTTTTTGTGACTCCACCCATTGTTTGGCTTCGGCAAAATTTCCGGTAATCGCCTGAATTTCGACATTGGGGCTTTGTGCCACCTGACCAATAATACGGGTGCTTAAGCTACTTTGTTCTTCATCGACAATAATAATCGGTAAGGCTTCAGCCTGCTGTGCCTGATAAGCGGTTGGATAAAAAAAGCTGTAAAACAAGACGGATAGAATCAGCGTGGTAAAGATCGTGCCGTGACTGACAATATCTTTGAAGCTTTGTAGATAGTAAAACCAAAGGGATTTCATGGTATTGCTCCTTTGGCGATTTTTTTAAGAAACAGATAAGCCAGCAGAGCATAAACCAAAGCATAGACCAGCAGCATTAATCCAGCTGGCAGTGAAATATACATTGGACTGCCAATCACCCATTGTTCAGTTTGTAATTTGGCATAGGGCGTAAACGGAATAATATTGGCCCAAAACTGGGTGAATAGGGGCGCATTATTTAAAGGTAAAGTCACACCGGCAAAACTTAAAGATGAACCGCCATAGACCGCAATGATGCCAAAAGATTTACTTAAATCTTTGGTCGCCAGAACCACTGCACTGCTTAAAAATGCATAGGCGCTATATAGCAGAAATTGTGCCGATAGAATCAGAGCGAGCGAGCCGGCAACAAACCAGCCGCGAATTTCAATCAGCCAGAACATCCAGGCCCAAGTCCACACACTAAAAATAGCCACATAGACCAGGTTCTTAGACAGTAATGCCATCCAGATGGATGAGTTGCTAATCCAGCTTATTAAGGTCTGTCGCTTCAGTTCCTGACCGACGGAAAATGCCACACAACAACATAGCAGTAAATGCAGAATTGCCGGAATGACATAGGGTTCCAGATAGAATTCATAATTCAGCTGCGGATTATACAGCGGCGATATTTTGATATGCGGTGACGGTGCTTCGAGAGAGGGCAGCCGGTTGCCCAGATATTGCTGTCCGCTAAATTCAGCGAGTGCTTGCAGGGTACTAACCAGCATGGCAGATGAAATGGTATTTCCGATACTGAAATAACTCTGGTTAAAGGCAATACTGATATCAGCATCCTGGGCACGAACCAGACGTTGCTCGGCGCCGCTTGGAATATGGATATAACCCCAAATTTTATTTTGATTTAGCAGGCGCTCAATCTCAGCTGTTTGTTCCGACACCATAGCAATTTTAAGAGTATGATTCAGCGCCACATGCTGATAAATGCTTTGACTCAGCGCACTCTGGTCTTGATCAATAATCGCAATCGGTAAATGATCCGGTTTCCCTTGAGCAAACATGCTGCTGAATAAAATAATCACCAGCACGGGTGCCAGCGTGACCAGACACAGATCCCATTTTTCTCGGAGCAGATAGCGCAGTTCGCGCCATATACCCGTCCACATTATCGGGTCTCTTTCAGTTTAAATAACACGCTCATCCCGACTCTGAGTTCAGGAATTGCTGGTGCGGGCACAAGATGCAGCTTAAAACTTCGTACATCATAACCGCCGGTTTGGCGTGTGGTCTTAATGGTGGCAAATTCACCTTCAGCACTGATCTGCTTGATTTTAAAAGTGGCGGTTTTATCTAGGGCGGGAATATAACCTTCAATACTGCTCATTTTCTGAAATGGGGCATATTGATCTTCACGAATATTCAGGCTCACCCACATTTGATCTTCAATCAGACTGACTACAGGGACTGCGGTGGCTACCAGCTCCGAGACTTTGCCATAGGTTTTAGACACCGTTCCGTTTACAGGTGCAACTAATTGAGTTTCTGCTTCTAAAGCATTGGCTTCATCCAGCGCAGCCTGGGCAATATCTACCTGTGCATCGGCAGAACTCTTTTGCTGCGAAGTGCTGCCACGTTTGGCACGTGCATATTGCTGATACGCCGCCTCTGTCATTTGCGCCGCTGATTGACTGGCTGCATACAATTCATCACGGCGCTGGCGTGAAATCACACCTTCCTTCAATAAATTTGCACCACGCTCATAAGAAACTTTGGCTAAATTTTGCTGTGCTTTCAGCGATTGCCAGTTGGCATACAGACTGGCGATATTTTCTTCCTGCGAGCCACGTTCAGCAGTCGATTGTAAGGCTAGCGCAGATTGTAAAGCCGCTACGGCTTGCTGTTTTTTGGCCTGAATTTCCGGGCTGTTTAAGCGCACCAGCACATCGCCTTTTTTGACCCGCTGACCTTCTTCTACATAGATTTCTTCAATACGGCTTGGCACTTTGGTCGCCACCTGAACCGTTTCAGCTTCTACACGACCCTGCAATTCCAGCGGAGCCGGTTGGTAGCTTTTCCATAATCCAAATGCGATGACTGCCAGCAGAACTGGAATCAGGGCGAGCAATAAATATTTTTTCTTTTTAGCGATTTCAGGAGCTTGTTGTTGCTCGGTCGAAGTCGTCGCGTTGTTTTCTATTTCAGTTTTTGTTTCTACCTGTTGCGCAGGCGATTTTTCTGTATCGCTGGATGAAGCCGCTTCATTCACAGGATCATTGGGCTTTTGATCTTCGTTCATGTTCGGCTCCATTAGCGAATATAGTGAGTGTTGGTATGTTGGATGTAGTTCGGAAATTCTGCAATCGAGCCATGGCTTTGTAATAGTGTGGCCAGTGACATCACATATTTGTAAGCATTCAAGGCAGTTTCGGCTCGTAGTCCGCTCAGCATATTTTGTGCATCGATGACCTGTATGGCGGTGCCCATATCTTCTTTAAAGGACAATTCTTGGATGCGTAAATTTTCCTGTGCGGCTTTCAAGTTTTGTGCCAGAAGCGCATCACTTTGCTGTGCACTGAGTGCTTCGCTATAAGATTTATAAATCAGATTTTCAATTTCCTGCTGGGTGCGTGCAGTAAGCAGTTCTGTAGCAGAGCGTTTGAGTTCGGCAGCCTGAATATTTTTATTTTTATCAATTCCGGAAAATAAGTTATAACGGGCAGCCACCCCGACAATCCAGTTTTCATTTTGATCCAGACTATATTCACCAAAAGCAAAAACATTCGGTTTTTTTGCCGCTTGCTGGGCTTTGACATTGGCTTGAGCCAATTGGGTATCCAGCTGCATTTTTTGAATCAGCGCAGAGTTCTGACTAAAGGTTTTCAGCAGATGATTTAAGGCCTGTGGCTCGGTTTTATTGACAAATAAAGGCGTTGAAAGCTCAGTGATGCTACTTTCTTGAAGCAGATTATTCAGATGGAAAAGGGCAGCATTCAAATTGGCTTGCGTGTTTTGCTGGCTGCGTTCGGCATTATTACGTGCCACTTCAAATTGCATGCGCTGGCCTTTACTGATAAAACCTTGCTGTTCCATCTTTAAGGCATTGCGATAATGCTGTTGCATGGCATTCAGGTTAAATAGTGCTGCTGCATGTAGTTGCTTTTGAAGCTGTACATTAAAATAACTTTGAATCAGTTCAAAACGCTGCGTGTCTTGCTGCTGTTTGTTGCTGAGCTGACTACGACCGACCTGAATATTGGCGATTTCTTTGGCGCTGCTTGTCAGTCCACCGGTATAAAGCGGCATCATGACTGAAATCGTAGGACGAATCACCTGGTCATCCAGCACGACATGCGAACTATCAGGAATTAAGTCCACCCCATTTTGAATAGGTTGTCTTAAACTATTTTTTAACGGGTCAGCCAGATCACCTAAGTTCAGTTCATCAATTCTATTATTGACACCATCCGTTAAGGATTGCTCTAAATTATTTTTTAATGCGCCCAAAGGTAGATCGAGTTCATTATGAAAGGCATACGCACGAACATTCAGATCGATTCGTGGCAGACCTATACCTTTCACCGCTTCAGCTTCAAGTTTTGAGGCCTGTTCCAGACTTTGATAGGCTTGGCTGCTATAAGAATTTTGCAACAACTGACGTTCAGCGTCCTGAAAGCTGATGCTCTGCGCATGAGCAAAGCTGCCATACATCATTGATGCAAGCAGATTTAAACCCCAGACAAGCTGTCTTTTATTTTTCTTTAAGTTCATAAAGTCGCTAAACTGATTTAAAGCCGGTGATGTTATCCGGCTAGTATAGATTAAAAGTTCGTAGATAGAACTAGTGTAAAGTTATAGTATTGTTTCTTTTACATCTGTATTTCAAATACTTATCGGCTGTTTTTAATGGAATATCTAGAATCAAAAAATGGCTTAATCTTGAATATTTTCAATTGTTAGTTCAAAGATGATAAAAACAGCAGGCTAAAATACTGGTCAATTTATCTTGTGAATCTACATTGATTTTTTGACTCTATCTTGACTCATAGATTGAAATAATTTTGTGCAAGACCCTGCCAGATATGGTTAAATGCCATCATTTTATTGTGTTTCACTCTGAAAGGAAAAATCATGCGCGCGTACAACTTCTGTGCTGGTCCTGCTGCATTACCGACTGCCGTACTTGAAAAAGCTCAAGCTGAAATGCTTGACTGGCACGGCAAAGGTCTTTCGATCATGGAAATGAGCCACCGTAGTGCCGACTATGTTGCCATGGCTGAAAAAGCGGAAGCAGACTTACGTAAACTCATGAATATTCCTGAGAACTACAAAGTATTGTTCTTGCAGGGTGGGGCATCATTACAGTTCTCGGCAATTCCATTGAACCTGCTTGGCAAAAACAACAAAGCAGACTATATCGATACCGGTATCTGGTCTGAAAAAGCCTTGAAAGAAGCGCAACGTTATGGCGATATCAATGTTGTAAAAGCGGGTATCCAAATTGATGGTAAATATGCGATCAGTGCACAAAGCGAATGGAACCTGTCTGCTGATGCAGCTTATGTGCATTATGCCGATAATGAAACCATTGGCGGTCTGCAATTTGCTTCAATTCCTGAAACAGATAAGCCATTAGTGTGCGATTATTCATCTAGCATTTTATCTGCACCCTTAGACGTCTCTAAATTTGGTTTGATCTATGCGGGCGCGCAAAAGAATATCGGGCCTGCTGGCTTAACGCTGGTGATCATTCGTGATGATCTACTTGATCAAGCTAAACCTGAAATTCCAAGCATCTTGAAATATGCAGATCAAGCGAAAAATGGCTCAATGGTCAACACACCATCAACTTATGCATGGTACTTATCTGGTCTGGTATTCGAGTGGTTACTGGAAAATGGTGGCGTAGAGGCCATGCACAAGGTGAACCTTGAAAAAGCTAACTTGCTTTATGGTTATATTGATCAAAGCGATTTCTATGCGAATCCAATCGCAAAAGCAAACCGTTCAATCATGAATGTACCATTTACCTTGGCCAATGCTGATCTTGAGAAACAGTTCCTGAAAGAAGCCGAAGCGCAGCATTTATTGAATCTTGCCGGTCACCGTTCAGTGGGTGGTATGCGCGCAAGTATTTATAATGCTGTGCCTTTAGAAGGCGTGCAGGCATTGGTGAACTTTATGGATGACTTTGCCAAACGCAATGGTTAATTCCTGAAACGAAAAAACCCAGCACAGGCTGGGTTTTTTTTATGAGTACAATAATTTTAGAAAATAAAAGTATGCAGGATGAATCCGCAGATCAGCATCCCCAACATGAAAAAAAGGCAGGACATCATATCAATATTATAGCGGGAGCTAAGATGATGCTCGACCTGTTGTAATGTTTCTTCTTGCACGATTTTCATAGATATTTATTGTCCGATCTATTTATCGTTAATACTAATTTGTTGTGAGTATTTTTATCATAAAAAATTGATTAAATAAAGTACATTTTTAATTAAAGAGCATAAATTTTCATTTTTATTTAAATATTAGATTTGTATGACAACAGATTATTTATATGAGAAATCAATCGCTTATTTTTACAAGGTTTTTAGGGTTATTTTAAATATTTAAAATGAATTTATTTGAATTTAAAAATGTGGATAACTCGGTTTTTAATGAATTTAAATAGATTATTAAGCCAGAAAATATGTATAAAAAATAATCAAAAATTAAAATGACAAATAAGGATATAGATGGATTAAAAGAAGATACCCATCAAAATGAATATCTTCTTTTTCTGTTTGAACTTAGGCCGCTTTTCTATAAATATTGGCCTGAATCCACAAGTTGCCACGAATATACTGGCCAATCTGGAAGTCTCTGTACTGGTCATTCCGCGTTGCAATCCGGATCAAGGTCGCAGGCTGGCCTTCATCATGAATGAGGGTGACATCATACAGGGTATAGTCCTGACCCATAAACTGCATAGTCGTTTTACCGACAATATTGCCCTGGAACCAGGCTTCATCTTCCTGACCCATGGTTTCGCCGTATAGATAAGCCACCATTTTAGAAAAATCTACGGTTACAGGTTCTTTATCTTCTTCGCACTGCGGCTGCCAGGCATCAATCTGTTCCTGCAAATTATCCGGTGCTACACCATTATTGGCAGCCAGAATATCATTCAAGGCACGGTGGTGCTTGATCGAAGCCGGATCATCAACCACCAGATGCTCATGATCTGCGACCGCTTCAAGTTCATAGGCCCAGCCATTCAGATTCACCACATAGGACTGGTCTTTTTCATAATGCGGATGATTGACGCTATACAGGTTATCGAAAGCGTAAATAATATTATTAGCACCCAGATTCAGGCGCAATACAGCCTGAGTATTGGATTTACAGCTAATAATCCGGTCAATCGTGGCTTTCACCTGATAAGGACTGTCAAAGCACGGAAATGCAGTTTTTACTGCTTGAGGTTTGTTGTTTTCGACGGCAATCACTTGACTCAACTGTACCGCAGCTTTGCTCGGTCCCTGAATCAGCCAGGTCTCTGCATCCATATCACATTCTTGTGTACAAAGGCCCATCGGCATGATTGGTTCATCAAGAGCTTTGCCTAACCACTGTGGAACATCTGTGCCAGGGTTGTCGGTGAGCAAGGTCCAATGTTCGACATGACTACCGAAATTTTGATCATCAATGGTGATGATCTCTGGGCTATTCTGATTTTTCATATGCACAATTGATCTTGGATGATGTATTTATAGTTAATCGAGGGTCATTGCGATTTTTCAAGTCAATCGAATGAATTTTAAAATTAAAATGCCAGTCAAATGAAGTCAATTTTTTTTCTCGCGTGAATCATGCCAGTTTTACCGGGCACATACTTTTTAAAATATTGATGACAGATGCAATGAAAATGGAGCGATTTAATCATCAACCTGATCACTGCAATTTGCTAGAATAACCATGATTTATACCTTAATGGGAAGCCCTGTGTTGCCATTCAAACTTTGGGTCGATGCCGATGCATTGCCCCGTATGCTGCGAGATGTGATTATTCGTGCTTCGGATCGCTATCAGCTGGAAGTCACTTTTGTTGCCAATCAGCCAGTCGGAATCACACCTTCGGTCAGAATTAATTCAATTCAGGTGATGAGTGGGGCGGATGCGGCAGATAAAGAAATTATTCTGCGCATGAAAGAGCATGATATTGTCATGACCCAAGATATTCCCTTGGCTGCGGAAGTGATTGAAAAAGGCGGTATTGCGATTCATCCCCGTGGTGAAATTTATACTACGGCCAATGTGAAAGCGCGCTTACACCTGCGCGATTTTATGGACAGCCTACGCGGAGCTGGCGTGCAAACGGGCGGTCCGCCACCGATTTCAGAGCGGGATAAACGCGAATTTTCCAGTGCACTCGATCAGACCATCCAAAAACAAAAACGTAAAACTTCCGCGCTTTAAGCCTTATTCAGAGTGACTCGCATGCCCACACAAACCAATATGATTGCCACCTATCTTTTATTGGTTTTTATCTGGGCGACGACACCGCTGGCTATCGTCTGGAGTGTGACGGATTTGCATCCGCTCTGGGCCCTGGCATTGCGCTTCTTTCTGGCTTTGCCTTTTGCATTTGCCTTGTTGTGGCTATTTAAAACCCGTTTTCCCTTAGATAAATTATCCATGCACAGTTACCTGGCTGGTGCATGCAGTTTTATCGGCTCACAGATTTTCACTTATCTGGCCACGGATTATCTGAGTTCAGGCATTATTGCCCTGATGTTCGGACTGGCGCCGATTATTACCGGTTTAATTGGCCGTTTTGTATTTCAGCTTAAGCTCTATCCTTCGCAGTGGGGTGGTATGGCGATTGCCTTGCTGGGTCTGGGCATTATCTGTGTCGGTGGCAAAGATCAGCATATTCAGCCGATTGGCATAGGCCTGATGTTGCTCAGTGTTTTTATTTACTGTGTTTCGATGTTCTGGGTGAAAAAAGTTAATGCACCTCTCGAACCTATGGCACAAGCGGCTGGTTCTATTGCTGTTTCAGCGGTCATGGCCTGTACCATGTTGCCATTTATCTGGCAATTTGCACCAACCCAGATCCCACAGGCAAAATCGCTGATTGGACTCAGTTATGCTGTAATCATGGCTTCCCTGATTGCGATGTTCTGTTATTTTAAACTGGTGCAGAAAATCAAGGCGACCACTTTGTCATTGACCACCGTATTGACGCCGATGCTGGCCTTATTTGTCGGGGTGATTCTGAATGATGAAAAATTATCGGGTGGAGCAGTCTTTGGCGTCGTTATCTTACTGGCTGGTTTGTTGTTATATTTTTCCAGAGAAATTAAAGCGAGCTATAACGCTCGCCTTTCATCACCCAGCAGCACTGACTAAAGCAGTAATTTAAACAAAGTGAGCCTTGACGCATTCACCCAGTTTGACACGGTCTTGGGGATGCATGGTAATAAAATATGCACCAGTCCGATATTTGCCATTTTCTTCTTCGCGACTGTAGGCCACCTGAGCGGTTGCTGCAATATGGAAGAAATTTTCCGGATGACTCAAAGTCACGTGCAGATAGGTGCCTTCAGCGATAGGGCGCTCATTAAAGAAACTAAAACCGGTTTCTGAAAAGTTCACTTGCTCTGGCACAGGTAACATGCTTTGTACAATTGCGTCATACAAAGAACCGGTAATAAGGTTTAACTTTTGATTAAATAAGGATAAGATTCGAGCAATTTGTTGATCTTTTTCAGATAATTGTTCTAATTCGTAGTTAACCGCATGATCAAATTGATCTAGTTCTGCAAGTAGTAGAAAATAGCGGGGCAAGACGAAGTTAGGATCGTAAGGATCATTCAAGGCAACATCATCGGAAATAATCTGATAATTAATTCGTAAGGCAGCATCGATTCGAGACATGACGCGTCTTTCCGTAAATCCGTTTGGATGCTGTACATTTTCCATAATTTATTACCTCGGACTAGATGGTTATGTTCAAACCAATCTCGCTGTATATAGGGTTGAAATATACTCGCGCACGGCGTAGTAACCACTTCATTTCTTTTATCGCGTTGGTCTCAATGATCGGCCTCACACTCGGTGTGGCAGTCCTCATTACAGTGTTGTCTGTGATGAACGGTTTTGACCGAGAGTTAAAGAATCGTGTCTTAGGAATGATACCTCAAGCGACTGTTTCCTCAACACAAATTTTAACAAATTGGCCAGAACTTGCAAAGCAAATTGAAGGGCATGAGCATGTTCAGGGAGTCGCACCTTTTACTCAATTACAAGGCATGCTGACCGCACAGGGTCAGGTCGCCGGCATTATGGTCAGCGGGATTGAACCCGAGTATGAGAAAAAAGTTTCAATTATACAAAACCATATGGTTGAGGGCAGTATCGACAGCCTGAAAAAAGGTGAATTTGGTATTGTTTTGGGCAAGCAAATGACCGATGCCATGGGTGTGGGTTTAAATGACAATATTACTCTGGTTTTGCCAGAAGCCACCCCATCACCAGCTGGTGTCGTCCCGCGTTTCAAGCGTTTTAAAGTGGTGGGAATCTTCAGTATTGGTGCTGAAGTTGACTCGATGATGGGTTATATCGCTTTAAATGATGCCTCGACCTTGCTGCGTCTACCGGATGGTGCGCAGGGTGTGCGTATGAAGCTGGATGATATTTTCCTGGCACCACAAGTGTCTCAGGAAATTGTGCGTGATTTGCCGGGGAATTTCTATGCTTCGGACTGGACTTATACCCATGGTAATCTGTTCAGCGCGATTCAGATGGAAAAAGCCATGGTCAGCCTGCTTTTATTCCTGATCGTTCTAGTCGCGGCATTTAATATTGTGTCTTCACTGGTGATGGTGGTGACGGATAAAAAATCGGACATTGCCATTTTAAGGACTTTGGGGGCTTCACCTGCCACCATTACCAAAATCTTTATGGTGCAAGGTACCGTGATTGGGGTGATTGGAACTTGTGCAGGGGCCATCCTCGGGATTATTGCGGCAACCAGTATCAGTAGCTTTATTGGCTGGCTCAACAATACTTTAGGCCTGAATATGTTTGATGCCTATTTTATTAACTACTTACCTTCGTATCTGCGCTGGCAGGATGTCTTGGTGATTGTAGGCTTGTCACTGGCACTCAGTTTTGTCGCGACAATTTATCCGGCTTTACGTGCAGCAAAAATTCAACCGGCAGAGGCTTTGCGTTATGAGTAATCTGATTTTAGATGCCCAGAATATTCACAAATCCTTTACCGATGGCAAGGCCACTGTCGATGTGATTCGCGGCTTGTCGCTACAGGTAAAAGCAGGTGAGTTTGTTTCGATTGTAGGTTCAAGTGGTTCAGGCAAAAGTACCTTATTACATGTTTTGGGTGGATTGGATCGCCCGACGTCAGGTCAGGTCATGGTGAATGGCCGCCGTTTTGATACCTTGTCTGAAGCAGAACGCGGTTATGTGCGGAATGAGCATTTGGGCTTTGTTTATCAGTTTCATCACCTGTTGCCAGAATTTACGGCACTGGAAAATGTGGCTATGCCGCTGATGTTACGCGACAACATGAAGTTTAAGGAAGCCAAACAGCAGGCCGAATATTTGCTGGAACGTGTTGGTCTTTCGCATCGTCTGACTCACAAGCCGGGTGAATTATCCGGAGGTGAGCGTCAGCGTGTAGCTTTGGCGCGTGCAGTGGTCGGTAAACCTAAACTGATGATGGCCGATGAACCGACCGGAAATCTGGATCGCAAGACTGCAGCAAAGATTTTTGAACTGCTGACCGAATTACAACGTGAGTTCAATATGGCGATGCTGATAGTGACGCACGATGAACAGCTGGCCCATGCAGCAGATCGGATTTTACATATGCAGGATGGTCTCTGGATTGAACCATAAATAACGAGAATATTAGCATTTGATTGAAGCTCACTCCGGTGGGCTTTATTATTGGGCAAAATAATAACAAGATAGAACAAGATTCAATGTTGCAGTGGCTGTGTATCGGCTGGATTTTAGGCCTTGCCTGTATGGGGAAAAGTTTCCTGTCTGTTCAACTGAGCGGGACGGTAGTTTTGATCGTTGCGCTGTTGTGGTATATGGGTTGCCATAAATTAAAGTTCATTTCGAATACACCGCTGCGAAGCCTGTTGATCACTGGGTCCGGCCTGCTTTTAGGACTGTTTTTAGGCCACGCTTATGCCAATCTGCAATTGGCTGAACGTTTATCCAAGCGAGAGCACGAGGTCTTTGAAAAAGAAATCGTGGTGTATATTAAAGAGCTGAATAAACTGGGCGATCAGAATATCCAGCAAGCCTTACATGTGCTTAACCCTGATGGCACTACAGTTAAGTGGATGGGTTTTCTGCCAATCTCAGATCCTGCTACATCCAGATTGGTAAATGATGAAACCAAACAGCAGACTCTTGAACTGGGACACTATTATTTATTACAAGGCCAGATTCGACCTAACCATAGTTATGCCGCACCGGGTGCTTTTGATGCAGAAAAGTGGGCATTGCAGCAAAATGTTATGGCCGGATTTAGGATTAAACATATCCGAGAGTTGCAACTGCAACAACTCTATGCACTAGGTCATGCTCAACATTTACGTCAGCAGAAAAATTTGAATCAGCGATTTTTGCTTTGGGTAGAACAGCAGCGACTGGCCTTAAGAGAGTTTGTGGCCAGACAACCCGTACAGCAGAAAGGCTTGTTACTGGCTCTATTAAGTGGTGATGAAAGTTTGTTGGATCAATCAACTGAGCAGAAATTCCAGCGTTTTGGCATGAGCCATTTACTGGCGATTTCCGGACCACATGTGCTGATCTTTGCCTTTATCGTCTGTGGCACCTTGCAATATCTGATTTCAAGGTACGCACCGCAGATTTATCTGAAATGGCCAAGGCAGTATTTTTTGAGTCTGCCTTTTTTGTTATGTGTATTACTGTATTGTGCCTTTGTCGGTTTTGAGATTCCGGCGCTACGCACTTTACTGATTTGTGTGATTGTGACTTTCACCCTGCTGCTCAGGCAAAGTGTGCAGCCATTAAAATTGCTGATTTTAAGTGCTGCCTTATTGTTGCTCTTTGATCCTTTTAGTATTTTGTCGGCCGCATTCTGGTTGTCTTATGGGGCTTGTTTTGTCTTGCTGCGAATCTATCAAACCATTCAGCAGCAACCGAATCAAACAATACAAACAGCATTACAACGTCTGTATTTTGCAATGAAAGTTTTAGTGGAGTCGCAGTGGAAAATTTTTCTGGCCTTGTTTCCCTTAATGATGCTGTTTTTTAAGCAGGTGGCTTGTATTACCCCGCTAAGCAACCTAGTAGCCATCCCGTGGATTGGCCTGCTAATAGTTCCCGTAGATATTCTGGCGGCTTTATTATTTTTCATTTCTGAACCACTTTCGAGTCTGCTGTTTCAGCTCAATGATATTTTTATTCATATACTGCTGGCATTTTTGAATCTGCTTGATCAGCTGTTTGCGCCCCAATTGATTCCGGTGGCTATGAATGTCTGGATGATTGCTCTATGTATTTTGGGCTTGTTAATTGTCTTTTTACCACGGGGCTTAGTACCCAAAAGTTGGACAGCACTTGCCTGTGTACCGCTGTGCATTCCTCAAATTAATCAGCATGCATTTCAGCTGTCTGTTCTGGATGTCGGGCAGGGACAGGCCATTTTCATTCGGGATGGGCAAAAGAGCATGATGATTGATATGGGCGGCTATTATGATGAAGAAAAATTCAGTATTGGTCGGCAAGTGATTATGCCGTTTTTGTCTGTGCAAGGTGTTG